>JBGTCC010000408.1:0-5972 GCA_041749055.1 Thermodesulfobacteriota bacterium
TCATTGTTATTATCGGGGTAGTCGAAGCCAACGCTTTGGTCGGCACTCAAGGCGCAACCAAAAAGCCGTTAGACTCCGTCACAGGCGCCCTGTGGTGCGGCTTTCTGTTGACCGGGATTCTTTTCTTGTTAACGCTCGCGCTGACCTAAACGCGGCAATTATTTAGCCAGATAAGCGGCCAAGTAAGGTATCTCCTCTTTCAGGAATGGGAATTGGGGCATGACCTTAGTTGGCCGCTTCGGTTTATAATTGGGCGGGTAATTGGTGGAGAGAACTCGGGCTTCGAGTAACTCTTTAGATGAGCCGGCGATGGCCGGGCCGATGGAGCCGTCCTTCGTAGGATCGTTACTGTGGCAAGCAACACAGTTTGCCAGATAAACCCCCCTGCCTCGTTGCCAATCTGGACTTTTTGCTGAGGTTTGATCGCTATCTTTTGAGCAGCCGGTGACGGCGGTCAGGAGTAGGGCGGTGACAATGAACTGGCCGATCCTGGGCATGAGAGGCTCCCATTAGTTACAGCAATAATTCCCGCAGCTGCGCTGCTCCCTCGGCATCGTATTGTGCGCCCAGGCGGATTAGCGCCAAGAGAAGCGTGGCCGGACTAACGCGACGTTTCGTGGCAGGATGAAAGCGGCGAACGTTAGAGAATCGCTGGCTTGTATGTTAAATATTTGTTGGTGCGAAAGGGGGGAATCGAACCCCCACGGCTGTTACCCCACAGGATTCTGAGTCCTGCGCGTCTACCAATTCCGCCACTTTCGCGCACTAGTTCGATGACAACCATATGTTTCTAACTTGGGGGTGTGGGGTTGTCAAGATTGACGAGGTGATTGGCCGAGATGAGTCGATTATTAGTCATAGAGCCGAATCTTATGCTGCGTTATGCAGTAACCGTGGCACTGACGCCGGATCATGGGATTCAGTTTTTCGAATCGCTGCCGGACTCATCCGCGTTAGAAGGTGTCGATGCGGTCATCGTCGATGCGGCGACGTTGCGGCTGGATGAGAATCCGCCGCTGTTAGACTTCAAGGTCGTTGAACGTTGGCAAGTCCCGACGGTCTGGATCGACGACACGGAACTGTCTGTGCCGCCGGCGCGCGCCAATTGGGTTAATCTAAAACCGCCGGTGCAGCGCGATCAGTTGCACAAAGCGCTGTTCGAGTGTCTCAATCCACCGGCAGGAGCGCCGCCGGCAGCAAGAAAGATCGAACCCCGCGCCGCTACGCCGCCAAAGGTGCGCGGCAAGAAAAGCGCGGAATCCGCCGCCGCGCCCCCAGCTGCCGACAACATCATTGATTTGGTCGACGTGGTGGAAGACGAGGAAGGGAACAGCTGAGCTCCAGGATCACACAAAATGCAACTCGCTAAGGCCTATTCTCATATTGATCTTGAATCCAAGTGGTATCGCTATTGGGTGGATGAAAAACTATTCGCGCCCGGTGCCGGCGCTGGTCAAACTTATTCGATTGTCATACCACCGCCCAACGTGACCGGCTCGTTGCACATGGGCCATGCCCTCAATAACACGCTGCAAGATATTCTCTGCCGCTACAAACGCATGGACGGATTCCGCGTCCTGTGGGTGCCGGGCACCGATCATGCCGGCATCGCCACGCAAAATGTCGTCGAGCGCCAGTTGGCCGAACGCGGCACGAGCCGGGCGCAGTTGGGGCGGGCGAAATTTATCGAACGGGTGTGGGAGTGGAAAAAGGAAGCCGGTGACGCGATCTTGCACCAATTGCGCGCCCTGGGCGTCTCCTGCGACTGGAGCCATGAACGTTTCACCATGGACGAGGGCCTTTCCCTGGCGGTGCGCGAGGCGTTCGTCAAGCTTTGGGAAGACGGGTTACTTTACCGGGCACAGCGACTGATCAATTGGTGTCCGCGCTGTAAAACAGCCTTGGCAGACATCGAGGTCGTTCACGAAGAGGTCGATGGCAGCCTATGGCATATTCGTTATCCGCTGGCCGATGACTCGGGCGACTCCTTGATTGTCGCCACTACGCGGCCGGAGACCATGCTCGGCGACACCGCGGCGGCGGTCCATCCCGAGGATGAACGCTATCAACACTTGCTCGGTAAAAAGATTCGCTTGCCGATTACCGGCAGAATCGTGCCCTTGATCGCCGATGTTTATGTCGACAAAGAGTTCGGCACCGGCGCGCTCAAAATCACGCCGGGGCATGACTTCAACGATTTCGAAATCGGCGAACGGTACAATTTACCGCGCATCAGCATCTTTGACGCCGACGCGTGCGTCGACGGGGCGGTATTCCTGGCCCGCGGTGAAGCGGGCGCTTGGATCGAGCGCTACAACGGCAAGGAGCGCTTCGCAGCGCGCCAGCTCGTCGTCGCCGAGTTGGCGGATAACGGTTTACTGGAGAAGACCGAACCGCATAAACTATCCGTGGGCCGTTGTTATCGCTGCCAGACGGTGATCGAGCCTTATCTCACGCCGCAGTGGTTTGTGAACATCAAGTCGCTTGCCGAGCCGGCGTTGCAAGCGGTGCGCGATGGGCGGATAAAAATTGTTCCCGAGGGCTGGTGCAATTCCTACTACGCATGGATGGAGAACATCAAAGACTGGTGCATCTCTCGGCAAATTTGGTGGGGCCACCAAATCCCAGCCTGGTACTGTAAGAGTTGCGAATCGGCGAACCTGATGCAAAACGCCGACGGCGATTATCTATTTTCTAAAGACGCCAAGCCGATCGTTTCCCGCACCCAGCCAAGTGGCTGCCCGACTTGCGGCGGCACTGAATTGATCCAAGATCCGGATGTTCTGGACACCTGGTTTTCCTCCGGCCTGTGGCCTTTCTCGACGTTGGGATGGCCGGAACGCACTGAAGATCTGAAGCTTTTCTATCCAACCTCCGCGCTGGTCACCGGCTTCGATATTTTGTTTTTTTGGGTGGCGCGCATGATCATGATGGGGCTCAAGTTCATGGGCGATGTGCCGTTTCGCGATGTTTATATCCACGCCCTGGTGCGCGACGAGCATGGGCAGAAGATGTCGAAGTCCAAGGGCAACGTCATCGACCCTCTCGAACTTATGAACAAGTACGGCACCGATGCCTTTCGTTTCACCTTGGCGGCGATGGCGGCCATGGGGCGGGACATCAAGCTCGCCGAGGATCGCATCGGCGGTTATCAAAGTTTCGTCAATAAATTATGGAACGCGGCGCGCTTCGTGCAGATGAATCTGAGCGAATCCGAAAGACCGACAAGATGGAGTGTGCAGGCATCGGGATCGAACCGGAAACCGGACCAAGTCCCGGATCTCGGACTTGCTGATCGTTGGATTTACTCGCGTTTGGCGGCGACCCTTACGGAGGCGCGCGATGCCATCGACGGTTACCGTTACAACGACTATGCCAACGGGCTCTATCGGTTTGTCTGGCATGAGTTCTGTGACTGGTACATCGAGATGAGCAAGCTCGCCCTCAACGGTGCCATTGGCGACGACCGGGAGGGTGCGCGCCGCAGGCTTGCCGAACTATTGGATCAAATTCTTCTATTGCTCCATCCGGTCATGCCTTTTGTCACCGAGGAGATTTGGCAGGTGATGGGTAACGGCCGGCCGAGCATCATGATACAGCAGTATCCGCAGCCACGGCCGGAATGGATCGATGGCGCCGCGGAGAAACAGATGGAGTTTCTCATGGGCGTGGTGCGCGCCATCCGCAATCTGCGCACTGAACTCAATTGCCCGCCGGGGAAAGAAGTCAAAGCGATCTTTTGCGGCCAGCAAGCGGATCTAGATTTTCTCCATGGCCAAGAGCCCTTCTTGCGCTCACTGGCGAGAGTCGGCAGGGCGGAGTATCGCGCCGCTGGCGATGGTCCCAAGGGGGCGGCCACCGCGGTTGTCGGCGCCACCGAAGTCTATTTGCCCCTCGACGATCTGATCAATCTCGACGAAGAGCGGGTGCGCTTGGCGAAGGAAGTCGCCAAGATGGCAGATGAGATCGCGCGGGTGCAAAAGAAGCTAAGCAACAGCGACTTCGTCGCCAAGGCGAAGGAAGAGGTGATTCAAAAAGAACGGGATAAAGCCATCCAGTTCGAGGAAAAAATCCGTACGCTGCGGTCGAGCTTGGAAAAAATCCAAGATCTCCAAGCGGGAAGGAAATAATTTTATGGATATCCATGTCAGCCCGCAGATTGAAAGGCTGATCCGCGATGCCCTAGACGAAGATATTGGCGCCGGCGATTTGGCGACCATGGCGACGATATCGGCGGACGCCCGGGGCAAGGGGCTGTTCCGCGCCAAGAAAGACGGCGTGGTTGCCGGCTTGGTTCTGCTCGACAGGATTTTTTATTTCATCGATCATCGCGTAGAAGTTCGTTTGCTGGTGCAGGATGGTACCGTGGTGAAGTCCGGCACAGTAGTCGCTGAAGTAGTTGGGCCGGTGCGCGCGCTGCTGTTGGGTGAACGGACCGCGCTCAATTTTCTGCAGCAACTTTCCGGCACCGCGACATTGACGAGCAAATTGGTCGATGCGGTCAAGGATTTTCCCTGCAAAGTGCTCGACACCCGCAAAACTACGCCGGGTCTGCGAACTTTACAGAAATACGCCGTGCGCATGGGCGGCGGCACCAATCACCGCATCGGCCTCTATGACGCGGCTCTGGTCAAGGACAATCATATCGAAGCCACAGGCTCCATCGCCGACGCGGTCAAGGCGGTGCGCCGCCACGCGCCGTTCATGGCGAAGGTCGAAGTCGAAGTCGGCAACATGAAGCAGGTGCAGGAGGCCATCGATGCCGGCGCCGATGTCATCATGCTCGACAATATGAATCTGGCGCAAATGACCGAGGCGGTGAAGCTGATTAACCAGCGCGCCGGGGTGGAAGCCTCGGGCGGCATCACTTTGGAATCGATTCGCCGAATCGCCGAGACCGGCGTGGATTTTATTTCCTCCGGCGCGCTCACCCATTCGGCGCCGGTGGTCGACTTCAATATGAAGATTACGATGAATGTCTGAGTTTACGACGGCTTCATTGGCGCCGGGCGCCGGTTTCGCCGCACTGGATGTCGCACAGGTGAAGCAACGCCTCGGTGCCGGCCGCTTCGGCAAGACCATTCACTATTTTTATGAGCTCGGCTCGACTAACAGCTTTGCCAGGGAGCGCGCCGAGTCAGGTGCGGCCGAAGGCGAGGTGGTGGTCGCCGAATCGCAGAGCCATGGACGCGGCCGATTAGGGCGGCGCTGGGAATCGCCGCCATTCGCCAATCTTTACGTCTCGCTGCTACTTCGCCCCAAACTTTCGCCCGCCCATGCGGCGCAAATCACCTTGATGGCGGCGGTCGCCTTGGCCGAAGTGGTCGAGGCTTTCGTACCGGTAAAACCCGCGATCAAATGGCCCAACGACATTCTTATTAGCGGTAAAAAACTTGCTGGCATACTCACGGAAGCAGCCTGCTCGGCTGAGCGCGTCGACTATGTGATTTTGGGTGTCGGCGTCAATCTCAATTACGCCAGCGCGGCGATGCCTGAAGAAATTCGCCGGCGCGCCACCTCGGTGCTGGAAGTGGCAGGCCGGCCGGTGCAGCGGGAAAGCTTTCTGCAACGATTGATTCAAGGTATCGAGCGGTGTTATGGAGAGCTTGAACAAGCCGGCTTCGATGCTTTGGCGACCCGTTGGGAGAGTTATTTCGCTTGGCGCGGGCGGCGCGTGCGGGTCGAGTTGCTCGAACAAGTGACCACCGGAACTGCCAAAGGCATCGATCGCGATGGCGCCCTGGTGATCGTTGATGACGGCGGTAGCACACAGAGGATCCTCGCCGGCGATGTGATTTTAGTGGAGAATTGACACGCTAATCATGCTGCTTGCCATCGACATCGGTAACACCAACATCGTTCTTGGCCTCTACCAAGGCAAGAAACTGATCACCCATTGGCGCCTGGCGACCCAGGCGGAGCGCACCGCCGATGAATACGGCGTAATCTTAACCCAGCTGGTCGAGCACGGC
>JBGTCC010000409.1:0-4564 GCA_041749055.1 Thermodesulfobacteriota bacterium
GTGACCAAGGTGACTGGCGAAGTCTTGCTGATCGACAATCCGGTGCGCATGCCCAACGAAGGCGATATCCAAACGATCGAAGAGCCGATTATCGACGCGTCGATCCATTTGCCCCAGGAATTTTTGGGCGGAGTCCTAGGGCTGTGCCAGGAGAAGCGCGGCACGCAGAAAGAAATTCGCTATCTCGGCCCCAAGCGGGTGATGCTCGCCTATGAGTTGCCGCTCAACGAGATCGTCGCCGATTTTTACGATCGCCTGAAGTCGGTGAGCCGCGGTTACGCGTCCATGGAGTATGAGCTGGCCGGCTACCGCGAATCCGACCTGGTCAAACTCGACGTGCGCATCAATGGCGACATCGTTGACGCCATGTCGATGATCGTGCATCGCGACAACGCGTATTACCGCGGCCGCGATTTAGTGCAGAAGATGCGCTCACTGATCCCGCGGCAGATGTTCGAAGTGGTGATCCAGGCCGCCATCGGCAGCCGCATCGTCTCCCGCGAAGCGGTCAAGGCGCTGCGCAAGAACGTCATCGCCAAATGCTATGGCGGCGATATTTCACGTAAACGCAAACTGCTGGAAAAGCAAAAAGAGGGGAAGAAGCGCATGAAGCAGGTGGGCAAGGTGGAAATCCCCCAGGAGGCTTTTCTTGCCGCGCTAAAGGTGTAGATTGGACATTTATGGCTGAAAAAGTAAAAGATCAAGCGGTGGCTGACGGCAGCGTGGCGCCAAAAGCTAAATCGACGTTTCGCGAGTATGCCGAAGCGATCTTGACGGCATTGATCCTGGCGCTGTTTATCCGCACCTTCATCGTTCAGGCTTTCAAAATTCCGTCCGGTTCGATGATTCCGACTTTGGCGATTGGCGATCATATCCTTGTCAACAAGCTCTCCTACGGCGTGCGCCTGCCATTTCTAGAAAAGTATCTGGTCGACTTCGGCGCACCGGCGCGCGGCGATGTGATCGTCTTCATTTACCCCGAGGACCGCTCGAAAGATTTCATCAAACGGGTGGTCGGTGTGGCCGGCGACAATATCGAAGTGCGCAGCAAGAAGGTTTTCATCAACGGTAAAGGGGCGGAGGATAGCCATGCCCACTTCGAAGGTTACGATCCCCAGTTGGGCGGCACGGTGAATGGCGACAACTATGGGCCGAAGGTCGTTCCCGAAGGCCATGTGTTCGTCATGGGCGACAATCGCGATCGCAGCTACGACAGCCGTTTTTGGGGCTATGTGCCGTTGAGCGAAGTGCGCGGCAAGGCCTTCTTGATCTATTGGTCCTGGGACGGCATCGACCGCTGGGTGCGCTGGGAGCGCTTGGGCAGTTTGATCAGGTAGCCGATGATGAATCGGCAACGCTTGCATACTGACAGAAAGTACGAGTTCGTGGATGACGAAAAAAATCAAAATAGTTCTGACCGGATTGTCGCTCTTGGTCTTGCTCCTGGTGTTGGTCAATATCATTATCGGCATCGGCAATCAGTCGATCCAAAGCGATGTCAGTGAGCGCCAGCAAATCATCAGCCAGACTATGCAACTCGATGCGCTCAACCGCCAGCTCATCAATGTGCTTGCCAATCTCGCGATGAAGACAAACGACGAGCCGCTCATGGCTGTACTAGCCGCGGCCGGCATCAACCTGCAAGCGGGTCCAGAAACCAAGCCGCCGGCGAAGTGAGACATCCATGGACAACGAAAAAAATATAGACAACGACATCCACGCCAGCACCGAAGAAGCCGCCAGCGCGCCGGTGGCGCCTCAATCGAACCTGCCGCTGATTATTACGTTGGTCGCACTGATCACTTATTTCGGCTTTCAAACCATCTCCTTACTTACCGAACGGAGCAACCTTGGCCTGATCAAGGGCAGCCAAGAAAATGCCCTCCAAGAAGCGCAAAAAACCCAAGCCCAATTCAGAACCATCGTTACCAAAACCGGCGAACTTGCAGACAAAGGCCATGCCGGCGCCAAAATGGTGATGGAAGGCTTGCAGCGCCAAGGCATGGGCATGGCCGGGCCGACCAACCCTGCTGAGAAGGTTCCAGAGAAGACGGAAGCCAAACCCGCTAAGTAGTTTCTTGCCTGTAGGCGGCCAACGACTGCGCGAACGCAAGGCGAGGGGGTCAGACTCTCATATCTCGACTTTCCTGGTCAGTGTCTCTATCTCCCGCCGTGTACGCTCATCCTCTTCCATGCGCCCGCTCAACCTGCCGATCAACGTCCCGATCGTCGCCGCGTCCCTAGCGAAATATCTCGCCACTTCGCCCAGTGCGTAGCCCTGCCGCCGTACGAGAATATACCCGATCTTGGTGCGCGCTTGGGACACTCCCCAGCTGCGATCGGCGCTCCGCAGTACTTGCGGTTGGACTGCGAGCAGTTGGCTCAATTCCTGAACCACTTTCTCCAGCGGACGGCGTTTTTTCGGCCTGGCCTCCTCGTGCTCGTCCTGGAGCTTTTCCCCAAACCCTTCGGCTCCCAGAAACCGCTGGTCCAATACTTCGTAGTATTCTTCTCGGTGCCCATCATGCATGCCGTCGCTGACAAACGCCCGGTAGCGCGCTCGGCCGCCCATGACACTTAGCGCTTTGCTTGGGTCGATGGTTTCGCTGGCTTTGCCTTGGAGATATGCCCGGTGGCCGCTGTATAAATACTTCTCGGGTTCTTTGACCATGCCGGCGCGCACGGGATTGAGATGGATGTAGCGGATCAGCTGCAACAAATACTCCTCTTTGTCGCAGACGATTGCTTTATACCGACCCTGGAACACATGGCCGAATTTCCGGTGGTGTAGGTTGAAATACTGGCTATAGGACTGCTGGAGTCCCTGACCCCTGTATTCCGGTCCGTGCCGACCTCCCGCCATTGATTTCAGGCACAGACTTGGAGAACGGAGTAGCGCCGAGGCCGGCAAACATCCCCTCGCCTCAAACGTTGGTGTCGTTAAATAGTTGGTTCAGCTTCTTGCGGTAACCTGGGGCGGTCCGACCCGGCGCACCGATTTAGACTAGAGGAAAGCCACGTGTTCGCCGGACTAATTCCCTTTTAGGCTTTTCAGAAAGCCGCTTTGCTCGAGCTCTCTGACAAACTGCAAGTCCACCACAGATTTCGTATCGATATCGCGTAGCTTCGGATTGCGCTGGGCAAGTTCTTTGGCAACGAGATCGAATCCCTCGGTCGGCGGCGTAGGGATGTCGGCGTACAATCGCCGGGCGGCGTCGAAAGCGGCTCCCATCACCTCGGGATTCTGGAAACGCGCGTAGCGCGAGATAATCGCTATCGAGCCTTCTCTATTGGTCTTCAAATAGTGTAAGGCCTGAGCCAGGGCTTTTACGTAGCGCAGCACGGTGTCACGCTTCTCCTTTACATAGCGCTGAGTGGTCACGGCACCGCCCATCGGGAAGGGGGTTTTGGCGGCCACGTAATCCACGAGAAGCTTGAAACCGAGGCGCTTCGCCTGCACAAGCTCCAGATCCTGAGCGACCATAAACTGAGCCACGCCCGCCGACATCGCTTGCAAACGCATCGGCGTGTTGCCGATAGCGCGCAGCGACACGTCCCGATCCGGATCCAGCCCGAGCGCTTTCAGGCCGATGCGAATAACCGTGTCGGCCGCGGTTCCGGGCATATGATTGGCGCCCACTTTGCCTTTTAGGTCCGCTGGGGAATTAATCGAGCTGTCGACAATCAGATAGTACGGCATCACGTTGACATAGCCAGCGACGATGACCACGGGGGACCCGGCCGCGCGGGCGTTGAGCACTGCCGGACCCGTGGATTCGACGATCTGCGCTTCTCCGGCGATGAGCGTCTGCATGGTGCGAGGGCTTCCCTCGACAAACACGATTTTCACGTCGAGTCCTTGCCGCTCAAAAAAACCCGCGTCCTTAGCGATCCACAGCGGAGTGGAGCTGCCGATCGTCACCGATTGATAGGTAGTCATTACCTGCTCCGCGGCGCGTGCGGCCGCAGCGGTAGCGGCGAGAAAAATCAGCGCGATAACAACGAAGCTGAATGGAGCGTTTGCGGCGCGCCCTTTCGCCGGCTTCAAACGAAATCCTAATTGGGTATTGTTTTTTCGCATCGGCATATGACCCCGATTACTCCAATACGAAAGAAAAGTCTACGCCTGCTCCCACTTGAACGGCGTGTTTGCTCAATCGCCGGCTCGTATGACAGACACACATTAGGCCGGAGAAAAGGCGCGAGTGGAAGCGGAGAAGCCGGAATCGCGGCAATCTTTGGCATAGGGATCGAGGAGATAGTTCAAGCAACGGCTCGGGAGTACGGGAAACAGCCAGAGTCATTGAGGGGTAGACGAAGGCCCGGCGATGGGGGCGAGGCGCGGATGGTAGCGATTTATCTGAGTCGGCAGCTGGACGGGCACAAGCAGAGGTCCGTGGCGATCGCTTCGGGCTGGGTCTTCAGCGTCTGGTTCTGCCGCCATTGGCGATAGATTGCCACGGCGAGTCCCGCCAGGAGCACCAGCAGAGCAACTACGACGTCGGCACCAGTCGCCCAGGCCTACACCTGCTGCCGCATACCTACCTGGCAATTTGCCATTTCT
>JBGTCC010000410.1:0-5764 GCA_041749055.1 Thermodesulfobacteriota bacterium
TCTTCATGCGCGACGATCCGGCGGAAGTCGGTTTGGAGCCCTACGGTGCCGGCCAAGCCAACGTTGTTAGCGGCACTGCATCGCTGCGCGGTATGTCCGCCAAAAACGCTACGATTACCGTGCGCGAAGTCGTCACCAACCGGACGTTTTGGCTGCTGTGCGCCACATTTTCTGTTTGCGGCGGCACGGCCAATGGACTGATCGGCACGCATTTGATACCTCACGAAATCGAGATCGGTATCCCGCAGGTCGCCGCCGCGTCACTGGTCGGCATCATGGGTACGGTGAACATCGTCGGCACGACCTTTTCCGGCTGGATGATCGACCGGGTTTCGCCGCATAAATGGCTGGCGCTGGTATTCGCGCTGCGTGGCGTGTCGCTTTTGATTTTGCCCTTCGTCACGAGTTTCACCGGCTTGGTCATCTTCGCGATAATTTACGGCTTAGATTGGTTCGCCACCGTGCCGCCGTCCATGGCGATCACCGCCGATACCTTTGGCCGGCAAAACGTCGGCAAGGTCTACGGCTGGATATTCATGTCCCATCAGATCGGTGCGGCGGTTATGGCGTCGAGCGCCGGTGCAGTACGGGATTATCTAGGCGAGTATAACGCCGCCTTCTTGGCGGGCGGTTTCATCGCGTTGATCGCCGCTGGTTTAGCGTTGCAGATTAAGCCCAAGGCCAATGTAGCTGCGCCGCCACCGGTGGGCGCGCAGCCGGCCGGAGCGTAGGCGAGGCGGTAGCCCAAAGTTTCGTGTGGGAGAAACAAAAATTTCTCCCGCCAAGGCGCAAGGACGCCAAGTTCGGATTTGTTATCATTTCGAACGCAGGGAGAAATTTCTCTTGGACCCCTCGCATTCCCTCGGGATGACGGGCATCGGCCCGTCACCTTGGCGTCTTCGCGGGAGATATTCCGAATTCTTTTTTGCGTTCTTTGCGGCTGAATTCTCCGGTTAGTCCGATTCGGTGAAGTTTGAGACCCGCCAGCCATAGACTTCCTTGCGCGTGGCGATGGACCACTTGCGGGTAAACGACGTGCCGTCGTCGGATTGAATCTTGCCTTCAAACAGATAAGTCGAGCGCTGCTCGCCTTCGTTTTTTTCCAATAGCGAGTAATTCACCCGCGGCTTTTGCGTCGAGGCGTCGATGGTCTGCCCGCTGGTCAAGCGAATCTCCTCGTCGATCTTGGCCTGGGCGACGCTCACCGTGTACTGTCTGGCCTTTTGTAAGTCAATTTTTACGTAGTGATGATCGACAAATTCCTCGGCGACGCCTTGAGCCGTTTGCAAATCATGACCGCAGGCGGCGATCAGGAGCAACGTTATTATGACGGCTCCTATCTGAGATATTTTGGAGGTTTTCATCGGTGCACTTTATTTAACATGTTCGGTGAGCCAATCCAGTGCTTCGGTCATGGCTTGCTGCATGACCTCTGGATTCGAGAAGCGATGGTCCGTGTTATTGAAGATCGCCAGCCGCTTCGGGCTGGTGAGACATTCGTGCAATTCATAGGATTCGGTAACCGGCACGACTTCGTCGTCGGCGCCGTGGAGGATCAGCACCGGGCAGCGAATTCGCCGCGCCGCCTCGGGCACGTTGAGTCTCTCTAAGTCGTCGAGCAAGGCAACATTCAAGCGCTGGCCGTTGTAGGTGGTGTAGCCACGTTCGCGCCAACGCTGTAGCTGTAAGGGTGTGAGCATGCGCTTTGGAAAAAGTTCTGGATGCAATGGCGCCGCGAGGGTGGTGACTGCGGCGACTTCCAGTTCCGCGGCGGCGAAGAGCAACGCTATGGTGCCACCCATGCTGGAGCCAAAGATGGCGGTCTTGCCGGGTAGGCGGCATTGCATAAATTCAAATGCCGCCCGGAGATCTTCAACTTCGCCGCTGTAGGTAATGTCGGCGAACTTGCCGCTGGATTCGCCGACATAACGGAAGTCGAAGCGCAGCGCCAGGATCCCGCGTTCCGCCAGCGATTGCGCCAGAAATAGCAGTTTCTCGCTGTTCTTCGCCGACTCCATGCCGTGGCATAGGATCGCCGCGCCGTGAGGCGGATGCGCTGGATGGTGCAGAATGGCGCTGAGAGTGTCGCCGTTGGCAGTGCGAAATGACAGTTCTTCTTCAGTCGCCACAGGGGTACGATTAACATGAATCGAAATCGACGTGAAACCGAGGTTCATTAACCATTTGGTAGAGTTCAACTCGGGTTGGTGTTATTCTGACCGTGCAGAAGGACCCACCGTGGAAACGCTAATCCAGCAATACGCCGCGCACCTGCGCAACGAGCGCAATGTGTCGCCGCACACGCTTCGCAATTATCTGAGCGACTTGGCGCAATTTCAACGTTTTCTCGTCGAACGAGAGCTGGCGCTGGATGGCGCCGGCGGGGTGGATGCCGGGAAAGTCGACATTCATGTGGTGCGAGCTTATCTCGCTTCCTTGTCGCCGGATCACAAGAAGAGTTCGATGGGCCGCAAGCTGGCGGCGTTGAAGGGTTTCTTTCGCTATCTGGTGACGACCAAGCGGATCGAGAAAGATCCGCTGCTGTTGATCAATTCGCCGAAGCAGGAAAAGCCGCTGCCGAAATTTCTTACCGTTGACGACGCGTTTCACTTGTTGGATTCGATCAAGCTCGAAAACGGCCTCGACCAGCGCGATCGCGCGGTGTTGGAAGTGTTTTATTCCACGGGGATTCGCGTCAGCGAGTTGGTCGGGCTTGACTGGGCGGATATCGACCTCCGACTGGGCATCATCCGGGTGGTCGGCAAGGGTGCCAAGGAGCGCATCGTGCCGATCGGCGCGGTGGCGCTGAAGGCGTTAGAATCCTACGCCGACTCGGTGCGGCAGCAGTGGCAGGTCGCTTGCCGCGGCGAGACGCCGGTGTTTCTCAACCATCGCGGCCGGCGCATCACCTCGCGCAGCGTCGCGCGCATCGTCGAGAAACATCTGAAGGTCGCCGGTATCCAGATCAAAATGGGCCCCCATGGTTTGCGCCATAGCTTTGCCACTCACTTGCTCAACGGCGGCGCTGACCTGAGGGCGATTCAGGAGCTGCTCGGTCATGTCAGCCTATCGACGACCCAGCGCTATACCCATTTGGACTTGGATCAGTTGACCGCGGTGTACGACAAGGCGCATCCGCGAGCCTAGAAATTTTCGATTTTGGATTTTCGATTTCCAATTGGGGGAATTGAGAATCGGCAAGCACAAACGAATATGATGCACGGAACGACGATTCTCGCGATTCGCCATGTCGGCAAAGTGGTCATGGTCGGCGATGGCCAGGTGAGCTTGGGGCAGACGGTGATGAAGCACAGCGCGCGCAAGGTGCGCAAGCTGCATCATGACAAGGTGATCGCCGGTTTCGCCGGCGCGACGGCGGATGCCTTTACGTTGTTCGAGAAATTCGAAGCCAAGCTCGAGCAATTTAACGGCAACCTCAAGCGCGCCGCGGTGGAGCTGGCCAAGGATTGGCGCACGGATCGCATCCTGCGGCGGTTGGAGGCGTTGCTGATCATCGCCGACGTGACCGATCTGCTGGTGATCTCTGGCGCCGGCGACGTCATCGAACCGGATGACGGCGTCATCGCCATCGGCTCGGGCGGCAACTATGCCCTGGCGGCGGCGCGGGTGCTGGTCAAACACACCCAGCTCGACGCCCGCGTGATTGCCGAAGAAGCCATGCGGGTGGCCGCCGGCATCTGTGTTTACACCAATGAGCAGCTGACCTTTGAAGAGCTTCCGTAGTGCCGCGCTGGGCGCGATACTACGGATGCCATATTCCAAATTACTGATTCCAGATTACCGAGCGGGGACTCGGGCACGGCGCATCTCTCGCCTGGCTACTCGTGGGAAATCATTGCATTTCCTGGGGGAATTGTTAGGACTGTTAATTCCTATGAACGACGTTACAAAGGCACTTGATGACGCCGGGACTTCGCCGGCGCCGGTGATGACGCCGCGCGAGATCGTTTCGGAACTCGACCGTTATATCGTCGGGCAAAAGGACGCGAAGCGGGCGGTGGCCATCGCACTGCGCAACCGCTGGCGGCGCCAGTTGGTGCCGGACGATCTGCGCGACGAGATCGCGCCGAAAAATATCATCATGATCGGCCCCACCGGCGTCGGCAAGACGGAAATTTCCCGACGCTTGGCCAAGCTCGCCCAGGCGCCGTTTATCAAGGTCGAAGCTTCGAAGTTCACCGAGGTCGGTTATGTCGGCCGCGATGTCGAGTCGATCATCCGCGATTTGACCGACCTCGCCGTCAACATGGTCAAAGAGGAAGAAAAGCAGAAGGTCGAGATCCGGGCGCGCGAAGTGGCCGAGGAGCGGGTGATCGACCTGCTGCTGCCCGCCGGTGAGGTCGTTGATGTCGAATCGGTCGACGCGGCGCGGTTACAAGGGACCCGCGATAAGCTCAAGAAAATGCTCCGCGACGGCAAGATGGACGACCGGTTCGTCGAGATCGAAATGTCGCAGTCGATGATGCCGATGATCGAAGTGCTGACGCCCCAGGGCATGGAAGGCATGGAGTTCAATCTCAAAGACATGTTTTCCAACATGATGCCCAAGAAGACCAAGAAGAAGACCGTCAAGATTCCCGAGGCGCTGGCGATTCTCACCCAGGAAGAAGCGGGGAAGCTGGTCGACATGGACAAAGTCACCGGCGAGGCGACCCGGCGCGTCGAGCAGTCGGGCATCGTTTTTCTCGACGAAATCGACAAGATCGCCGGCCGCGAGTCCGCGCAAGGGCCGGATGTCTCGCGCCAGGGGGTGCAGCGCGATCTCTTGCCAATCGTCGAAGGCTGCACCGTCAATACCAAGTACGGCATGGTGCGCACCGATCATATTCTATTCGTCGCTTCCGGGGCGTTTCATACGGCCAAGCCGTCGGACTTGATCCCCGAATTCCAGGGGCGCTTCCCGATCCGCGTGGAGCTGAGTTCCCTCGGCAAAGACGATTTCGTGCGCATTCTCACCGAACCGAAGAATGCGCTGATCAAACAGTATGAAGCGTTGCTCGAGACCGAGGGCGTCCATCTCAAGTTTGCCGATGATGCGGTGCAGGAGATCGCCGGGATCGCCGCCGATGTCAACGAGCGCATGGAAAACATCGGCGCGCGCCGCCTGCACACGATCTTGGAAAGACTGCTCGACGAAGTTTCTTTCGCCGCGCCGGAGATGCATGGCCAGGAGATCGCCATCGACGCGGCCTATGTGCGTGAGCGGCTGGCGCCGATCTTGATGAGCGAAGACTTGTCGCGCTATATCTTGTAAATTGGTTTCACGGGGAATCGGCCGCAACGGGCGCAAAGAAATAGGATTTGTCCAAGGGGTGGATTTGAAACCCGCTCTCTGAAAGTTGGCGCATCGGAAAATTTGCCCCAGCTACGTCAACTTTGAACTAAAGTAGGACGCGAAGGGTTCGGATGATTTAGGTAGGGGCGAAAGATTTTTCGCCTTTAATAAACCTCCTTCGAAAATACATCTGGGCGATCCAGGACACGAACAGGCGCCCGGGACCCGTCATACCCGCGAAAGCGGGTATCCAGGCTAATTCGGCGCAGACCAAACCTGGATTCCCGCGTGCGCGGGAATGACGCGTCGAAAAGATGAGCATGTGGAGGGATTCCCTCCATTTTCATGTACTGTGGGCGGCGTAAGATCGATAAATCACTTCGTGGTGAAATCATCTTCTCGGCAAACCCGGAATAACCTGTAATTTAAGGATCCCCGATGGACGACTTTATCGGCAAGGCTGAGGTG
>JBGTCC010000411.1:0-7403 GCA_041749055.1 Thermodesulfobacteriota bacterium
TATCGCCGCCGCACCGGCGGACGGTTCCGTCGGCAGCGCGACCATCGCCGCCGCCGAGTCGGTGGCGCTCGCCCCCGGTTTCTTACGCCGGAGCATGAAGAAGACCAAAGTGCCCAAGACCAAGAGCGCGCCGCCACCGGCAGCCATGCCCATTGGGGTTTGCGCCATATCCTTAAGGGTCGGTGCGGCCAGTGGATTGAGTGGGCTCGCCGGCTGGATCTTAAACGGCACATTGGCGATTTCGATCTCGTCGCCACGGTCGGTATCGAAGCCGACGGCTCGCTTGACGATGCCCTTGATTACTTCCATCTCTTCAGCGCTGCGCGCGACATACTTTTCGTTGTCATATTTGCCGTCGACCATGACGGCCACCGAGAGTTTCTGGATCTGGCCGCGCGGCTCATTGGTCCGACTGGTGGTGCGCCCGACTTCGTAGGTGACCATCTCGCTGCTGCGTTTCGCGCCGCCGTCATTGACTTTGGTGGCGTCGCCGCCAGGCAGGTTAGCCTGCACGCCGGGATTGCCGCCCTTGGCGCCATTGTCGTCGCTCGATTGGCGCTGGCTGCGCACAACTTTATTGTCCGGATCGAACTCCTCTTTCGTCATCAGGGTTTCCTGAAGACTGATCTGCACGTTGGCGCGGACGATCACTTTGCCGGCGCCGAGCACCGGGTCGAGCATGGTTTCGACGCGCCGTTGCAACTCGGCTTCATATTTGAGTTTCAGCGCGTTGACTTTCTCCGCCTCGGTGCTGGCCGCGGCCACGACGATTTCTTTGAGCGGACGCCCCGAACCATCGATGACCGTGACCTTGTCGCTGCTGAGCTTGGGCACTGAACCGGCCACCAAATTGACAATGCCCTGAACTTGATCGGGACTGAGATGGTAACCGGGCCTTAGTTCGACGACCACCGACGCCGACGGTTTCTCTTCCGGACCGAGAAAATTCGTGCGCGCCGGGATTGCCAGGTGGATCCGGCTCGACTGCACCGCGGTGATCGAATTGATCGTCCGCGATAACTCGCCTTGCTGGGCGCGCAGATAATTGACCTGCTGGGTAAACTCGCTGGCGCCGAACTGGTTTTTTTCGAAGATCTCAAAGCCCACGCCGCCACCGGCGGGTATGCCTTTGCCGGCGAGCTTCAAGCGCGTCTGGTACAGCACTCCGCGCGGCACTTCGATGACCGTGCCGCCGTTGGTGATCGCGTACGGGATCTTGGCGGCCTCGAGTTCCTTGACCACGGCGGAACCGTCCTGGGGAGCGAGATTGGTATAGAGCGGGCCGTAATTCATCTGCTCGAAGGCGAAAATGCCGGCGTAGGCAAGCGCGCCAAAGACCGGCAGGCCGAGGAAGATCAGCCGTTTCTGCCGCGGCGTGAGAAACGCCAGCAGACGGGCCAGCATTTGTTTTAGCTCGCTAAGAAATTTTTCGAATTGTTCAGCCACGAATCATCCCAATCGCCACAAAGACAAAATTCGAAATCCGAAATTCGAAACAAACGCAGTCAAATCACCCTCAAACTCGGAAAATCCAAAACGCTGAATTCGCTCCGACCGGTTTGGAGCATTAGGGTTTTTGGTCATTGGAAATTGATTCGGTCCGCGGGGCCGCTTACGGATTTCGAATTTTCTTTCGCTTTTCAGCCATCGTTTCACACCTGCATGCGCATGATCTCCTGATAGGCGTCGAGAACTTTATTACGGATTTGCATCATCAGTTTGAAGGATACGTCCGCCTTCTCGAGAGCGATCATGGTGTCCTGGAGATCGCCCTTGCCCTCGCCGACCATTTGTTGAATCGACTGATTGGCTTTCTCCTGCAAGTCGCCGACTTCGCCCATGGCGCTCTTGAGCAGATTGTTGAAGTCTCCCTTGGCCGGCTCATCGAGATTCTTAGGGTTGGCGAGGGGCGCCGGACGATAGACCAGATCGACATTTTTGACGATACTCATGGCGATGTTTGCTCCTTAAGCAGAGAGTCCGCGATTACTGGTTTCTGCCGAGATCCAAGATTTTCCGAATCAACGCCTTGGTGCTGTTGAATGCCGACAAGTTGGCCTCGTAAGAACGCACCGCCGAAAGCATGTCGACCATTTCTTCGATTGGGTTGATATCCGGCATCGCGACATAACCCTCGCTGCTGGCATCGGGATGGCTGGGATCGAAAATCCGGCGCGGCGGCCGGTTGCTTTGCTTGACGCCGACCACCTCCACGCCCTGGGCACGCTCTCGATCCGCGGCGATGTCATTGAGTTCGTCGGTAAAATCACCCGGTGGCGGCGCCGCCTGAAAAATCACGTCGCGGCGGCGGTAGGGGCCGCCGTCCACGGTACGAGTCGATTCGCTATTGGCCAAGTTGCCGGCGACCACGCTCATTCGGCTCTTCTGGGCGGCCATGCCGGAGCCGCTGATGGAAAAAATTTTAAACAGATCCATGATTACCTTCTTCCTTCGCCAATGGCGTAGCGTAGCCCGGCCAACGCCCGCGACAGCAGAGTTAGGGAGGTTTCGTAAGCCAGCGAGTTTTCAGTGATCAGCGCCATTTGCCGGTCGAGGCTGACCGCATTGCCGTCGAGCCGGTCTTCGCCGTGGCGGCTATCGGGATACTCGGGTTCATAAATCGCCGACTGGATGTCTAGCCCGGCCGTGGCGGACGCTTCACCGCGCTGGGTAGTTTCGCCGGCATTCAAGGAACCGCTCTCCACGGCGGAGCGCATCGCGGCGTTGAAGTCCAAATCGCGCGGCCGGTAACCAGGGGTATCGGCGTTGGCGATGTTGGCGCTGAGCACTTCATGGCGCGCCGCGCGCCCGCGCAGAGACAACTCGAGTAACTGGTGCGTCGAATTGAAAAGCCTTAGTCCGGCCATGTCATGCCTCCACCAACTGGATTCGTTCGCGATAACTCTTCAATTTATTACGCAGCGTGCGCACGCTGATACCCAATAGCTTGGCCGCCTGCGTGCGGTTGTTGTTGGCCTGCTTGAGAGTTTGAAAAATCAATTGTTCTTCCATCTCGCGCACCGAGCGTTGCCGGCTGCCGGCGTATTCCTGATTCGCCCGTGGCAGCGCACTCTCGGCAACCGGCCAGGCGCCAGGCAGTGCTGCCGCCGGAGCGGCAATCCGGCTCCACGACGGCAGTTCATCTTCGAGGAGTAAGTGCTCCGGTAAGATCGCGCCAGCTTCGGCCATGATCGCGGCCCGTTCGAGCACGTTAAACAGCTCGCGCACGTTGCCGCGCCAGGGATTCTCTTGTAACCGCGCCAAAGTCGACGGCGCCAAGGACAGCCCCGGATAGCCGCGCTTGGAGAAAAATGCCGCTGCCAGCGGCGCGATGTCATCGAGCCGTTCGCGCAGCGGAAAAATCCGCGTGGGCACGACGTTGATGCGGTAAAACAAGTCCTCGCGAAAACTGCCGGCGCGAATCATTTCGCGGAGCTCCCGATTGGTCGTGGAAATCACCCGAATATCGATCGGCAGCGGCTTCTTGCCACCCAACCGGTCGACCTCCCTTTCCTGCAGGACGCGCAAGAGCTTAGCCTGTAGCGAGAGCGGCATTTCGCTGATCTCGTCGAGCAGCAAGGTGCCGTTATGGGCAAGTTCGAATTTTCCCGCTTTGGCGGTGACCGCGCCGGTAAAAGCGCCGCGCTCGTAACCGAACAGTTCGGACTCCAAGAGCCCCTCGGGCAACGCCGCGCAATTGACCGCGACGAAGGCGCCGGCATGGCGCCGGCTATGACTGTGCAGATAGCGCGCCAACAGCTCCTTGCCCGTGCCGCTTTCGCCTTGGATCAGAATCGAAGCGTGGGACCTGGCTACCTGACGGGCAAATTCGAGCAAACCTTGCACGCGCGGGTTGGAGGTGACGAACTCGTCGGCGGCGCGGCCGCTCGGGCTTTCGGCGGTTTTGCCCGCCAGGGCCGTTTCGACGAGGGAAATCAATTCACGGTGAGAAAACGGCTTGACGAGGAAATCGTATGCCCCCAGTTTCATGGCATCGACGGCTTGCGGCACGGTGGCAAAACCGCTGATGAGAATAAATCGCAGCTGCTGGAAGCGCTTCAATAACTCGAGGCCGCTCAACCCCGGCATGCGCACGTCGCTGATTACCAGATCGGCGCCCTCGCGGAGCAAGTGTGCTTGGGCCTCGTCGCCATTGGCAAAAATTTCCACGGCATGGCCAAGCCCGCCGAGCGCTTCGCCTAGCGCCACGCGCATGGTCGGGTCGTCGTCGACGATGGCGATACGCTTCAACATGCGCCGGCAATCTCCTCGGCGGCTGCCAAACCAATGGTAAATTCACTGCCCGCCTGCGGCGCTGAGGTAATTTCGATGGAGCCGCGGTGAGCGCTGATAATCTTATGGGCGAATGCCAATCCCAGGCCGGTTCCCTGGCTCTTGGTGCTGAAAAACGGATCGAAAATATGCTCGCGATTTTCCGCCGCGATGCCGACGCCGTGATCGCGCACTTTGATTTCAACGGCCTTGTGGATCTGCCCATTGAGCGTCGAGAACGGGTGACAGTCGCGCCTTCAAGCAGACCCGGCCGCCATTGGGCATCGCTTCCTTGGCGTTAACGATCAGGTTGACCAACGCTTGCACGAGCAGACCGCGATCGCCCCAAACCGGCGGCAGGTCGCGCTCGATTGCGACAACGATGGACCACGCGGGATCGTCGAACAGAGCGACGCACTCTTGCAGCACATCTTTCATCAGGGTGGCAACCGATAACACATCCGACGCGATCGCCGGCTCCGCGGCGAAAGCTAACAGCTTGGACACCGTCGTCGACAGACGTCGAGTAGCGCCAAGGATTTCACCGGCGAGCCGTTGTGAGTCGCCTGCCGACTTTTCTTTCAGGAGCGAGGCGCACAGTTCGATGCCGCCAAGGGGATTTTTCACTTGATGCGCCAACTCGGAAGCCATCATGCCGAGGGACGCCAACCGACGTGTGCGCGCCGCCTCCGCCTCCATGCGCTTCAACGTCGTGACATCTTGAAAGACCAGCACATAATGAGTTGCCGCATCGCCGGTGGCGACCTCGGCGACGGAGAAATGCACCGGCACCATCGCACCGTCCGGTCCCTGGACTACTTTTTCGCATTCGAAAGGCAGAAAGCAGTTGTCACCGCCCTGGAGGCTAGCGACCAACTTGTCGCCCAGCCATTGGCGGATGCGTTGGTCGTTGACCTTGCCGGTGAGCTCGGTCAGACGGCGATTGACGAAGGTTGGATGGAGTTCGTGGTCAAGTACGGCGACCCCGCCCTTGAGACTCTCGAGCACCGAAAGTAAGTACGCCCGCGCTTGTTCACGCGCTTGCAAACTTTTTTCGAGCTCGCGATTCTTCACCTCCAACTGATTTTTTAAGTAATCGAGGCGCGCCTCAAGCCGGCGATACTCGTCGATCAGTTCCACGCTGTTGTGGTTGAACCAGCCGATCAAGCTGTTGAGCGATTCGACATTCCCTGCGGGATTGGCCATCGGCGTTACCATGGAGGTACTCCTGTGAGAATTTATGATCGGTCCAGGCGTCATTATTTCACCGTTAAGCAACTAGGCTTCCGCGGGCATGGGCACTGGCAAATTCCAGTTGGGAAAGAGCGGTGCCGTCAATGAAATATTCGCCTCCGCCATTTTCCCGACGGTCTCGGAGCGCATCGCGGCGGGGCGCGCCGGTTGCAGCATGCCCTTCTTGCGCAGCCGTTCGATGAAAGTAGTGCGATTCAAGCGTAACAGTTCGGCGGCCATGGTTTTATTGCCGCGCGCGCGTTCGAGCGCCCGCTCGATAAAGCCGTTCTCGATTTTCTCCAGAACTCCGTCGAGATCAACGCCTTCCGAAGGCAGCGCGACTTGGGTCGTCTGCTGATGCTGCGGCACGCCGTTGGTGAGAATATAGTCGGGCAGATCGCTTGGACGGATGACTCCATCGTCGTTGAGCACCACCAAGCGCTCGACCAAATTTTCCAGCTCACGGACGTTGCCCGGCCAGCTGTAGCGCTGCAGCGCGCTCATGGCGGCGCTTTCGACCTGCAAAATTTTCTTATTTTTCCGGCGCCCTTGCACATCCAGGAAATAACCGATCAACAGAGTGACATCCCCCTCCCGTTCGCGCAGCGAAGGCAGCTCCAGAGGCAGGACGTTCAAGCGATAGAACAAATCTTCGCGAAACCGACCTTCACGCACGGCGAGCCGAAGATCGCGATGGGTCGCGGTGACCACCCGAACGTCAACTTGCACCGCGTGGTCGCTACCCACCGGTTCGCACTCATGTTCCTGCAAGACGCGCAGGAGCTTGACCTGAAGCTTAGGACTCATCTCGCCGATCTCATCGAGAAATAGCGTACCGCCGTGGGCGAGTTGGAAGCGGCCCTGGCGGCCATTTACGGCGCCGGTAAACGCTCCGCGCACATGGCCAAATAATTCACTCTCCAACAATTCTTCTGGAATCGCGCCGCAATTCACCGGAACGAATGCTTGCTCGCGGCGGCAGCTCAAGTTGTGGATTGCCCGCGCGGCGAGCTCCTTACCCGTGCCGCTCTCACCCGTGATCAACACGGTGGAATCATTCGCCGCAACTTTCGCAATCAAGGCCCGCGCCATACCCATGCGTGGGCTGGCACCGATCAATTGCTTGGCCGGGTCATGCAAGCCTTGCGGCGCCGCCGTGCTCTCGAGCCTAGTTTCTAAGTGCATCGTCTCTCCTTGGCCATCATTAGGGTTAAGATTGCGCATTCCGTTGGGTCATGGAGCAATGCCAGTGCCAGCTCTGCAATCCTGCGAAAAACCGCTGCTAACACATTGAAATAACTTTCGAATAGTCGATGTATTGACGGCACTGGGCAAATCTTTCCAGGCGTCGAAAAATTAACGCTTTGCGCTTTGGCGTTAAAATATTGGCGCTAAAACTTCGCCGCTTGGCCGGCGATCAGGTTCAGTTAGACGGATAAATACGAATTAGCCGCGCCTTGCCGCTCCGAGTGTCGACAAGCAAACGGAATTGATGAGCGAATCTTGACGCAGCGCCTCGGCGGCGCCGGCGGACAGATCGACGAACGCGCCATCGCGGCGGCAATAATGCGCCGCCATGCCGATGCTGCTGTCAACATTACCACTGCGGTCGGTAGGACTCGGATCTCGGCTGATACTGCATCACCAGGTGCTCTCGCAGAATCCTTCCGGTGGACTGACTTGGCCGATTAATCGAGCAACCCGAGATGTCGCCCCGCCGTTGTCCGTTGATGAAGGCTGATACAGTTGGACTACGCACTCCAACCAAGATGACAGACAAAGCAAAGCTCGGAAAATTACCTCCAATAGATACAGGCTTTACCCGATAGTGTATTCCCTTCCATACAGTGTAATATTCGTAGTCAGATCGGTCTGATAAATTGGCACGAAGCAACACT
>JBGTCC010000412.1:0-3500 GCA_041749055.1 Thermodesulfobacteriota bacterium
TGCCGATGATGCCGCTGGCGGACATGGTCGCCTTGAGCACGTCGGTGTCGAACCATTCGTCGAGAAAATCCGCCGAGCTCATGGTCATGAGTTTCGTCAGCTCGTAGAGCAGTTTCTCACCAAGATCGCGAAAGTGGCTGCCGACCTTCGCCAAACCGAACAGATCCTTCGGATTCCACGTCGTCGGCTCAGGCGGGATCATGCCCAGCATGGGTTTCACCGCCATCGCCATCTGCGCCATCAGCTGGCCGTACTGCTCGTAGGCCTCGGCATCGGTCAGCGAATGACGCGCGATTTCCCTGCGGGTTTGGGCGTGATCGCCGGAGCGGAACAGATGGTCGCCGTTGGGCATCGGCGTAAACGTGCTGTCGAGGGGGATGATTTCGAGGTCGTATTTCGGCAGCTCAAGATCGCGGATCACTTCGGGTCGCAGCAGACTGACGACGTAGGAGCATACCGAGTATTTAAACCCAGGATAGATCTCCTCGGTCACCGCGGCGCCGCCGAGCACATGGCGCTGCTCCAGGACGAGAACTTTTTTGCCGGCTTTGGCGAGATAGGCGGCGCTGGTCAGGCCGTTGTGGCCGCCGCCGATGATGATTGCATCGTATGAAGCCATGGTGTGATTGCTTAATAGGGCATATTTGGTAATTTCGACCGGCAAGTCAATCAGCAACGCAGACAGAGATGCGAGATAGAGACAGAATGAAGGCGAATATTTTGAGTTGGGAGGTTGGGCGGTCTCTATCTCAAGACTCTGTCTAGCTGCCATGTCCATCGGAACTCCCTTTCACCCGCGCACGGCGGCGCTTTGCGCCAGTCACAACTGGCGCACCTGGTCGGGTTACTTGGTCGCCAGCTCCTACGACGTGATGCATGAACATGAGTATCATGCGATCCGCAATAGCGCGGCGCTGATCGATGTCTCACCGCTGTACAAGTACGATCTGCGCGGTAAAGACGCGCTCAAGCTGGTCAACCGCGTGATCACCCGCGACGCGGCGAAATGCGCCGTCGGCCAGGCGCTGTACGGATGCCTGTGCCAAGATGACGGCGCGGTGATTCAGGACGGCACGGTGTTTCGCCTGGGCGCGGACTATTTCCGTTTTCACCTTGCCGATCCGAGCCTGCGCTGGCTAACGCTTAACGCGCGCGGCATGGAAGTTTCGATTCAAGAAGTCTCGGAGCAGATTGCCGCGCTGGCGCTGCAAGGACCCCATGCCTTGAAAATTCTTCAGCGCATCGTCGACGTCGATTTAACGCAGCTCAAATTTTTTCGTCTTATCTCCGGCAAGATTCTCGACGTCCCGGTGATCGTTTCGCGCACCGGTTACACCGGCGATCTCGGTTACGAACTCTGGTTCGGCGCCGAGCACGCGCTCCAGATTTGGGATCTCTTGATCGAGCAGGGCCGCGATTTCGCCATCAAACCCACCGGCATATTGGCGCTCGACGTGGCGCGTTTGGAGGCGGGATTTATTCTCCTCGAAGTCGACTATGTCGGCGCGGAAAAGGCGGTGATCGAATCCCAGCGTTATTCGCCCTTTGAGATCGGCCTGGGCTGGACGGTGGACTTGCGCAAGGATCATTTCGTCGGCGCCAAGGCGCTGCGCCAATGCGACCCGCAAGGCGCGGAAAGGCAGATCATCGGCTTGGAGATCAATCTGCTCGACTATGAGTATCTTTACCAAAAAGCCGGCTTGGCGCCGCAATATCCCTTGGTGGCGTGGCGTGGCAGCGCGCCCTTGCAGAAAGACGCCCGCCAGGTCGGCTACGCCACCACCGGCGCCTGGTCGCCGGCATTAAAAAAATATATCGCCCTGGCCACCCTCGAAAAAAAATGCGCGCCGGTGGGCACGGAGGTCGATATTGAAATGACGGTGGATCACCGGCGCAAAAGCGTCATCGCGACTGTGGTTAAGCTGCCGTTCTTCGATCCGCCGCGTAAGCGGGCGCTGTTTTAAAGACTGCCGAACGGGAACTCGGAAGATCGATCTCCCGCAAAGGCGCCAATGTGACCGGCATCGGCCCGTCATCCCGACGAACGCGAGGGCTCCAAGAAAGAATTCTCCCGTCGGTCGAAATGACATTATTTCCGAAGTTGGCGTCTTTGCACCTTGGCGGGAGATAATCTTGTAGACCCTAGCGCACCGGACGGATGCTGACGCCGCGGCTTTGCAGGTAGTTTTTGCAGTCAGCGATGGAGTACTCGCCGAAGTGAAAGATCGTCGCGGCGAGGGCGGCGCTGGCGTTGCCTGCGGTGAGACCGTCGTAGATATGTTTTAAGTTGCCCACGCCGCCAGAGGCGATGACCGGGATATCGACGCGCTCGGAGATCGCCCTGGTCAGCTCTAAGTCGTAGCCTACTTTGGTCCCGTCCCGGTCCATGCTGGTGAGCAGGATCTCGCCTGCGCCGTATTTCTCCATGCGTTCAGCCCATTCACAGGCATCGATGCCGGTGGCAGCGCGGCCGCCATGGGTGAACACTTCCCAGTGGTCGCCGACACGCTTGGCGTCGATGGCGACGACGATGCACTGGCTGCCGAACATTTGCGCAGCCTCCCGGACAAACTCCGGTCGCTTGACCGCCCCGGTGTTGATCGAAGTCTTGTCCGCCCCAGCCTGGAGTAAGGCGCGAATTTCTCCCACTTGATTGATGCCGCCGCCGACGGTGAGCGGCATAAATACTTGCTCGGCGGTGCGGGCAACCACGTCGAGGATGATGCCTCTAGCCTCGTGGGACGCGGTGATGTCGAGGAAGCATAGCTCGTCGGCGCCTTCGCGGTCGTAGAGGCGCGCGATTTCCACTGGATCGCCGGCGTCGCGCAGCTCGAGAAATTTTACGCCCTTAACGACACGTCCGGCTTTGACATCGAGGCAGGGGATGATTCTTTTTGCCAGCATGTTAGGCGCAGAGTCTAGCGAAGGCCTCGCTATTTCACAACATTCGTCGGTTTGGCTGTGAGAGCCGCACATTTCCAGAAACCTTTGGCGATTCCATAGCGCGGCATGGCATCGCGGCCGATCAAGGCCGGAGAGTCTTACTACTTTTGGCTTGACGTAGCGGGGTAATTTGGCTATTAACGGCCAAAACCAGGACAAATGGTCGACCAAGCACTCGGTAATTTTTTCATGACTGCGACTTTTAGCTTGACAGAATTGGCAGGTTGGGCTAAAAAATGCCGGAAGTAGGACTAAGTAAGTAGTAAATTTCAGGGAGGCAAAAGGAGGCAATGGGTATGATGAACAAGAAGAGTATGTGGTTAGCGAGTCTGCTAGCTGCGTTTCTTCTAGCGGCGGGAACGGTTCAAGCGCAGAGCGTCAATGACAAGATCAGCGCGCTCGAGCAGGAACTCCAGCAGCTAAAAGAATCGCAGATCGAGTTGAAGAAAGAGGCGACGGCGGCGGCGGCGGCGATGCCAACGTTTTCCTATCGACCAGGCAACGGCATGATGATCGAGGCGGCGGACAAGTCGTGGTCGTTCCGTCATTCCTTCGAA
>JBGTCC010000413.1:0-12987 GCA_041749055.1 Thermodesulfobacteriota bacterium
GCGAAGAAGCCCTGATCGGCGCCGGCAGCGTGGTAACGCCGCACACGATCATCCCGCCTCGGGTGCTCGCTGCGGGCGCGCCCGCCAAGGTCAAGAAGGAAATTACCGGCGAAGCGCTGCACTGGATCAAGATGGGCTCAACCACCTACGTTAATCTTTGCCGGAGCTACAAGGCCGGCGACTTTAAAATCATCGGCTAACCAGAAATCGCGATCGTGCTCGTGTTCGTAACGCGCTAGCTCTACTGTCTCGGAGTTTCATCAAATGCGAATAATATTGATCGGACAAGCGGCGTTTGCCGAAAAGACTCTGGAAAAACTCGTCGGCAAAGGCGAGAAAGTGGTCGCGGTCTATTGCCCGCCCGATCCGCCCAACGGCAAATTCGATCCGGTAAAACAGAAAGCCATCGATCTCCACATCGCGGTGCGCCAGCATCAATCGTTCAAAGCGCCGGAGGTGTGCGATGAGTTCGTCGCGCTCAACGCCGACCTGGCGATCCTCGCTTTCGTCACCCAGATCGTCCCGCAGCAAGTTTTCAGCGTGCCAAGACTCGGCAGCATCTGCTTTCACCCGTCGCTTTTGCCCAAGTATCGCGGCGCCAGCGCGATCAACTGGGCCCTGATCAAGGGCGAATCGATTACCGGACTTTCGCTATTTTGGGTCGACAAAGGCATCGATACCGGGCCGATCCTCTTACAGAAGGAAGTGAAGATCGAGCCGGACGACACCACCGGATCGTTGTACTTCAATAAAATTTTCCCCCTCGGCATCGAAGCGATCGGCGAAGCGGTGGAACTCATCGAAGCCGGTAACCCGCCGCGCATCGTCCAAGACGAATCCAAAGCCAATTATGACCCCATCTGCGGCGACACCCATGCCAAGATCGACTGGTCCAAACCGGCGCAGGAAGTCTACAACCTCGTCCGCGGCTGCGACCCCCAACCAGGCGCGCATACGACCTACAATGGCAAGCTGGTACGACTCTTCGACGCGCGGCTAAAGACAGGAAATAATTCAACACCCGCCGGACAAGTGACAGCCATCGGTGGAGCGGAAATCACCGTCGCACTGAATGGCGGCGCGCTCACGGTGAAAAAAGCCCGCGGCGCAGGCGCCAAAGTCAGCGGCGCGGAGTTCGCAAAGGAAGTAAATTTGCAACCCGGAGACCGGCTCGAATGACTCGCGCTGGAACGAGTACCGGTCACATGGACTGCGCAAACTCCGACCGCTCACGCCACATCGCCTTCGACTCATGCACTGTCCAGCCGGCCTGATCCAATTCACAGGCAACTTCCAGCCGATCGCGCACCGCGAGGCGACCTCAAACGATCGCCAAGGGGCAAAACCAAGCGGCGATCTCGGTCGCAAAGCCCGCGCTGGCTGAATCGATATCAGACAAGGTCCGCGCAACCGGTGCTTGGTTTCAAGAACTCCCGATAATATGGACACCGCGCATTCATTCCTGCCGCTTTTGATCGTCTTGCTGATCGCGTTCGTCGTGCCGATTCTGCTCTCACGGTTCACCCGCATTACGGTGCCTATCGTAGTCGGCGAGATTCTTGCCGGCATGACCGTCGGCCGCAGTGGCTTCGCGCTGGTCCCGTCCGACGATCCGCTGCTCGGTATGCTGGCCAATTTCGGCATCGTCTTTCTGATGTTTCTTTCCGGCATGGAAATCGATTTCAATAGTTTGCGCACGCAAACGCCGTCGAGCGCAAGGCGCGGCCAGGCGGGCGTGAGCGCGCTCTCGCTCGCGCTTTTGCACTTCGTCCTCACCCTCGCCTTAGCGGCCATCGCCGCCTATTTCTTGGTGCGCTTCGGTTTGGCGCGAAATGTTTGGATCGTCGCGCTGATACTGTCGACGACGTCCCTCGGTGTTGTCGTGCCGGTTCTTAAGGAGACCCAGCTGATCAGCCAACGGCTCGGCCAGTGCATCCTGGTGAGCGCCGTCATCGCCGACTTCGCGACGATGCTGCTGATTACCGTCGCCGTGGCTATCCTGTCGCGCGGGTTGACCGCCGAAATTCTGTTGATCGCGTTGCTGTTCGTGGCTTTTTTCTTGATCTATCGGTTCGGCACGATTTTCAATCGGATGGCCGCGCTGCGCCATACAGTGGAGGAGCTGAGCCACGCCACCGCGCAGATCAAAGTACGCGCCGCCTTTGCCATGATGCTCGCCTTCGTGGCGTTCGCCCAAGAGCTAGGCTCGGAGGTCATTCTCGGCGCCTTTTTAGCCGGTGCCATCATCGGCCTATTGCGCACGTCGGCCGATGCGGAACTATCCCGCCAACTCGAAGCCATCGGCTTCGGTTTTTTTATCCCGATCTTCTTCATCAAGGTCGGCCTCGAATTCAACCTGCCGGTTCTGCTCGCCTCTTCCAGCGCATTGCTGTTGGTGCCGTTTCTCCTGATCGGCGCAATTCTGGTCAAAATGATCCCGGCACTCACTTTCATCGGCGCTTTTTCCGTGCGCGAGGCGCTCGCCGCCGGCACGCTTTTGTCGGCCCGTTTGTCGCTCATCATTGCGGCGGCAGCGATCGGTAAGCGACTTGGCGTGATCGGCGAATCGGTGAACTCGGCGATCATTCTCGTCGCTATCGTCACGGTAACGCTGGCGCCGATTATTTTTGTCCGCTTGGTTCCCGGCATCCGGCGCGCCAAGCCACGCGTCATCCTCGTGGTCGGCGCTGAAGACCTGGGATTGCAGGTCGCCCGGCACCTCAAAGCTCATCTCGAACCGCTCACGATCGTCGACGCCGATGCCGAGCGCGTCGCCCGCGCCGCCGCCCGGGGGTTCGAGGCATTACACTGTTCCATCGACGCTGATGACCCGTGCTTTAAAACGGCTTGCCAATCGGCGCGTGCTTTGGTGTGCACCTACGACGATCCGAGTTCGGCCTATCGAGTATGCAACCTGGCAAAAAACACCTACCAAGTTGCCCACGTCGTCACCCAGGTCACCGATCCGAATGAGCGCGAGCGCTTCGACGCCCTCGGCGTCACCACAATGAACGCGGCACTCGATCGCCCGGCTTTGCTGGCCTTGTTGGCGCGCACACCGGCGCTCTACAGCCTGCTGTCGCGCACCGATGACGACAAAGAAATATGTGAAGTAACCGTAACCAACGTGCCAGACTTAGACATTCCATTGCGGCATTTGGAGCTTCCTGGCGCGTTGTTGGCGCTGGCAATCCGCCGCGACGGAGAGCTAATCATACCCCACGGCAACACCCGTCTCTGCCGCAACGATCGGTTGACTCTAGTGGGATCCGTCGAAGACATCGAAATCGCCAAGCAAAGGTTCGCCGAACCGTAAATCGCCGACGAAACGCGCAGCTTCGACGAGCCGGCGATGCTCACTGAAGTTCAGAAGCCTAGATGGACCCACCGTCGCGCCCCATCACGGCACATTGCGAGCGATCAGATTTCGGTGCGAATTTGATCGGCGGCGAGTTCGCAAACACCGATGAATGCTTTATCCTGCGGCAAGGCCCGGGGAATCGACCCGAGCGGAAGTGAAGACATTGGGTAATTGCCCAAGCCAATTCTCTCTTGGTAGTGAAGCATAGGACGCAATTTGAAAGCAGGCTCCATGAAACTGTCAGTACTCGATCAATCGACCGCGGCCAAGGGCCGAACGCAGGACAATGCGATCCGTGAGACGCTCGAGCTCGCGCGTCATTGCGACGCGCTGGGTTATCATCGCTACTGGGTCTCCGAGCACCACAACTCTGGCAATATCGTCGGCACAGCGCCCGAGATACTCATGGCGGCGATCGCCGCCACCACCCCGCGCATCCGCATCGGCAGCGCCGGCGTGATGCTGCCGCACTACTCGGCGCTGAAAGTCGCCGAGCAATTCCGCGTCCTGGAGGCCATCGCGCCGGGACGTATCGACCTGGGAGTTGGCCGCGCCCCCGGATCGGATCAATTGACATCCTACGCGCTCAATCCGAACCCGCAGAACGTCCACGACCAATTTCCCCGGCAAGTCCAGGAACTGCAACATTGGGTGTCCGGGAAACCTCTGCCCGAGGGCCACCCATTTCAGAAAATCGTTGCGCAACCGACTGGACCGACGAGCCCCGAGATGTGGATACTTGGCAGCTCAGACTACGGCGCGCAACTGGCAGCCTATTTTGGCTTGCCTTACGCCTTCGCATATTTTTTCAGCGAGGGTACCGGTGTCGAACAAGCGCTGGATCTTTACCGCAAGAACTATCGCCCGAGCGAAAGAAGCCCTAAGCCGCTCTGCACGATTTGCGTCTGGGCGCTGGCGGCCGATACCGAAGCAGAAGCACTGTACCAGTTCAAACCCCGCGAACGCGCCATGATCGACCGCAAAATGGGCATCCGCCAAGCGTTGATGTCGCCTGAGGAAGCAGCACGCCCGTATTCGCCCGCTGAATTGGCGACTGCGGAAAAGTTGCACCGCAAGGCGATTGTCGGATCTTCAGAACAGGTAGCGACGCGATTGAAAGAACTCGCGAAAAGTCTCGACCTCGACGAACTGGTCGTGGTCACATGGACCTACGATCCCGCTCCCCGCCATCGCTCCTATGAGCTGCTGGCGGGAGCGTTTGGGATGGGAAAAACCGAGGACCCGTCTACGTAATCGATTTTCTTTTTGTGAAGCATCTGCGCAAGGGTTCGGATTCATTCTCGTTGTCATACCGAAGAGATACGGATTCGCTCGCACTGGACGGCCGAGGCACTTTGGGCTCCTGCTGGCTGTTCTCCGGCGGCAGTGGATTGTGATATATTCACGCCGCGGATTAGCAGAAAATTATAACGATTGAACCAGATAAACGGAGCGGTAAGCCTTGCATCCGCGGTACTCGGATGACGGTTGCCGACACCTTAAAATATCTGGCCGGCGGCATGATTCGAGTAGATTTACTCCCCGAGTTCGCGGATCTCACCGCAGAGGATATTCGCGCATGCCGGGGTTGCTCACAACCGATGGCAATTCGCCTTTATAAACTAAAAGCGGATTTGACCGCTTTGGACCGCCTGGTTAACACCCTATAACCAATAAATCTTCCTCGTGGGAAGGAGAGCTCATGAAAGCTGTTTGTTCATTCGCCACTGTGGTCACCGCATCACTCATTCTATCGACGACGCTGTCCTTTGGCCAAGCGTCGCAATCTGAAATGCAAGGTTTTCCAATGCCGCCACCGAGCGGATTCGTGGCTACCAAGACATTCGCCTATGTGGGTGATTACGGCTATTACACCGCGCCCACAGCGTCATTGCCAGGCCAGTCGGCAAATGCGTCGGATTATAAATACGTGAGATATTTGAGTGTCGATGGTAAAAACGTTTGGGTCTATGGTGCCTGGGGTCCGACGCCGATCCCCACCCCGGTTGAGGGCGGCGATGCGTGCTTCCACGCGCACGCGAGCTACGGTGTTTGGGGGAAATTCGAAATAACATTTCCTTGGTTTTCCGGCAGCATCCTGTGGTCCGGCTGGAGCCTTCTAGGAGGCGGTGGCATGAGCGGTACGCGAAATGCAAACGACAGATGCGTATTTGATACGAACAACTCATTGGCATCAATCGACCCGCGCTACGGCTGGGGACAGACATTCTTAAGGTTCGATTTCCGGCAGTCTCAGAGTTTTTTCATTATCTTTCGTAAACGCTACAAAGAGCTCGTCGTCGGCGCGTTGTCGAACACACATGGTTGGGGATCATGTAGCGCACCCGGTTTTAAGGCGTGCTTCGAGCCCTCGTACATCATCGGGTATACGCTTCCGTGACGGCGCGCACGACAAGCAGCCACCAGTGTTTGGAAGGAGCAAATTCTCTGTTTGCCATGCCTTTTGTCTTGTTTCTTGGCGACGACATTGTTGCCATTGTGCTTGTGCACGCATTTCAGGCATAGCGGCTGCTATGACGGTCCATTCACGAGTAGCTTATTCGAACACTTATGACTTTGTTTATTTCTGGACTCGACGCCTTTCACTCCAGCACTTTGACAGTGAGGACACCTTGCGTTGCCGGAGTAAGCCATTGAGAGTTTGCAGATTCTTTCTCAATCCGATCAGGGATCCCACTCCACCGTTGCATGGCAAATCACTTCGCGAACGTCCATCGACGATCCGACACGCGCCTGGAAGTTTGCACAGCTCGTCGGCGGTACATCCGGCGGGTTGAGATAAATGGTAATGGGTCGGCATCCGGGAACCGTAAAGGTTCGTGAGCAACGGCACCCCGCGAACGTTACGCGCCGGCTTGAATGAAAAAGGGGTCGGGACGCTTTTCAATTTCCGAAATACCCGCAGGCGGACGCCAATTGTGATTATACTTCGACTCTGCGCAACGTGATTAAATTATCGGCCGTTAGCGCTTTAGCGCGTCGTCAATGATCTTGAACGCGCCGTCGAGTTCTCTAAACTCGTAACGGTATACGGGCAGAAACCGGTCGCCCGGTTTGGGTCGGTACGCGGCAACACTAGGATCCGGCGGCACGTCTTCGCGCAAACTGAAAACCGGATCGACTCTCAGAAAATGCCGCTGATAGTGTCCTTGGCCTTCTCGAGACAACAGCCAATTGACGAAAACTCTTGCCGCGTTGGGGTGGGGTAGACGGTTAAGGATGCTGAGCGACCCCTGAGTGGCGCGCATGTAAATACCTTCTTTGAAGCTTTGGGGCTCGAACCTGGCCACAGGGAGTCCCTGTTTCATGGCCGATTGCACTTCACTGGCGGAGGGCCCGAGTACGATGGCGTATTTGCCCACCGAGAGCCAGTCGACGATTTGGCGGCCGTCGCGCGCCAGCGTGATATCCATCGCGCCGAATAGTTGTTTCAAGAATTTCGCGCCCAGTTCGCCGTTGTAATAAGCGAATTGTAGTAGCCCGCTGGGAAAGCCGGGCAACTTGGGGTCCATGGCGGCGATTTTGCCCTTCCATTTTGGCTGCAGCAAATCCCAGTAGGAACCAAAGGATTTCGGATCCACCAGATTCGTGTTGTAGGCCATATCCGAACGCACCACGCCCTCGAAGACGTAGATATATTTCCCTTCGGGATCAGCATAATGATGTTGCTTGCCAAACCAGTTGGCCGGATCCTTTACCTCCGGTCGGATCAGATAGGATTGGATTGATTCGAGAGCTTTGGCCGGATATAGAACATCCACCGGTGTTCCCGACGACCCTAAATACATATCCGTGATAAATTTGTCGGCCCGCCGTTCCGCCATTATTTTCGCGATTAGATCGCCGCCTCGTCCCGATACCGACGTGATCTTAATGCCGGGGTAGCGCTTGGCGAAATCAGCGAAGACTTTTTCAAAGGGCCCGCGCGTGTGATGGATCGTGAGTTGCCCTTCTTTCTGGGCGGCCTCAAGCGTGGCAGTCCATTCGGATTCAGCGGGCGACGACGCCTCGCCCGCTTGAACCGGCATAAACGAGCAATAAAAGATAAGCCCAACTGACAGCCGCAGTCACGAAACATTTCATGGAATTCTCCAATGAATTGCGGGTACCGGATCGAACGCGCTTACTGCAGCCATCCATTACCGACTTAGAGCATTCCCGGCAGCGGCTGCGCGATTGCACCTCACAAGTCGCCACGGCGATAGTGGAGCCGGACATTCCCGGAGGCCAATCTGTGGTCAAATCGGCGTCGCAGCCAGCGTTTGAAGTATGTCCGCGTGTAGGGAAACAGCAAAACCAGCGCAAATAGATCGGTAAGCACGCCGGGCGTGAGCAATAAAATTCCGCCGGCGAGAATCAGCACGCCGTCGATCAATTCCTCCGCCGGCAGTTGCCCCCGGGACAAACTCAATTGAATTTGCTGCAAAGTGCGCAAGCCTTGCAGACGCGCCAGCCAGGCGCCCAGCATTGCGGTCATGATGACGAGGATTATGGTATTGAACCCGCCGATATGACCGCCAATCTTAATCAGGATGTAAAGCTCGGCCAGCGGCACGATGGTGAAAAGCAAAATTAAGCGACCCAGCATGTTTAATGAATAACTCTTTTTGCGTCCGCGGGCGATGCCTCGGTGGAAAAATTTGCCGGGATTGGCCTCTATCCGTTATGGGTCCCACTCGGCTGTCGCTTGCGAGATCACTTCGCGAACATCCATCGACGATCCGACACGCGCCTGAAAGTTTGCAAAGCTCGTCGGCGGAACATCCGGCGGGTTGAGATAAATGGTATTGGTCGGCAACCGGGAACCGTAAAGGTTCGTGAGCAGCGGCACCACGCGAACGTTACGCGCCGGCTTGAGTCCGCGATTGAACACGCGGCCGACCATCCACACCTCCGCCGAGCCGCGTACTTGAAGCGCCTGGTTTACCACGACCACGTCGGCTTCAGGCCGGGGCTGGTCCTGAAATTGATAGTGTATCTGAGCCGCTGCCGGCAACCCGGCAAGCAGGGCGAACAAAATCGTTAGGTACCGGACAGTGGGCATGGAGGTCCTCCGGCTGGGATGCATTCGCCATTAAAGTAGCAAGGCTTCTCGCTAATACCTAGATGCCGACCGGACCAGCGGCGCGCCGCTAAGCCACGAACGTCACTGACACATTGCAGGACACGCTCCCATCGCTTCGCCTATTTCGCGCGCAAAATCTTCTTGACCTGATTGACCACCTCGGCGGGTTGCACCATGACACGGTCGGCAACCGCTGCCGCAAATGCCGCATAGCTCGATGGCATCGTTCGAAGACGGCTTCGGCACCGGAAAGTAACGCATCTCGATCTTGCGTTTGTCGGTCACCACCGCGGTTAGGGCTTGTTCTGCCATTGGGGTCTCCGTTGATTAACCGTACGGTTGCGCACAATCACGCTACTCTAGTCAGCAGCGTGCCCATTACTCCATCAAGCGATGTTTTGGAAAGCCTTGGGCAAGCTTTGCCTCGTTGGCTCTAGCTCAAAAACTGTAGGTCAGCTTGGTGAAAAAGCTGTACGCCATTCTTCCCGAGGCCGCACCGTAGGCCTGGCCGGACCTGAATGCGGCACCGACGATTTCGATTTCAAATTTTTTCCACTCTTTTATGACCGAAGAAACCATCCATTCGTTGCCGATATTCTTGCGCACACCCGTGGGGTCGACTTCAATCCGGGAATCGCGGAGAAACGGCGCGGCGTACACTTGCCGGAAATTGCGGAAGGCGAATTCGATATGGCTTCTCACGAGCAGCGGGAACCCCACGGCGACGGCCGGGATGCGCAGGTTGGCAAGTTCCGGCCGTAACAATTCGCCATAGATGCGAAACTCTTCGTCGTTGCTCTGCAATCCTGTCTGGCGAAACGACCTATCTGTGCCGCGCTGTGGATCGCGATCGCCGCTGCCAATGGCGTAGGACAAAGTGAAAATCGGACGGCCGGGCAGCTCGGTCGCCAAGCGCACACCGGCATCGACAGCCCGGCCGTAGACGCTTTGGCGCCGGCGTGCACTCACCAATTTGCGCCGACCAGGAGCATCGTCAAACTCCAAGAGTTTTTCCCAACCGGCCACGACAGCGAGATCGGCCCAATAAGACAACTCTCCAAGGCCGCCGACCGGCTCCCTGCCACTGGCGCGCAGGCCGCCCCACCAAAGATTGGCGTCGCTGTCATCCTCGCGGCTCGCTCGCACCGAGGTTCCGACCGCCGGCGTCGAAGAAGCGTCGCGATTGTGCAAGAAAAATAAATCGACGGCGTGACCGGCGGTGTAGCGCCAGTTGGCCCGCGTCAGCACGCGCAGCACACCTTCTTCCTCCGGTTCGATGCCGCTGCGCAGAAGATCGACCTGAGCCACTTGGCGCGCGACGCCGAGCTCAAGAGAGAAGGATTCCCGGCGATAGCGCAACGCCATCGCGTCGAGATCGTCGTCCCACCACCATTGGCGCGGTTCGTCGAAATCTTGCCGGCCGATCTTGAGCGTGAGATCTTTGCCGAACAATTTTTCCCAGCGCAGCCAGGTTTCGCCGCGCTCCAAGCTCTTGTCCGATCTGCGCGCGCCGCCCCCCGTGTAAATTTGATGCTCGCCAAGCACTTTCCCTTCAAAAAAGAATGACACCCAATCGTTGAACGAATACGACCAGCGCAGCTGCAATTCTTGATCGAAGCGGAACAGATCGTCGCGCGCGCGCCTGTCGAGAGCGAAGTTGCGCCGGTAGTCGAGCTTGACTTCATATTCGCCGGCGAATTCCCAGCGATCGTCATCGGCCTGCTGGGTTGCGGCGGGGCTGCCGACCGGCGCCGGGGTTGCCGCCTGTGTGCCGGCCTTGCCGACGCACAACACCGCGACTAGAATCATCGAGGGGAAAAACAATCGTAGCTTGGCCATCGCGAGATGTTTTGAAATAACCCCGTGACGATAACCAATAAATGCGTCACTGACAAACTGAAGGTGCCGTACCGTCATCCTCTCCTTCCAAGACCGTCAAGCTGATGGGGAAATTACCAGAGCGTAATGTTGCAGTCCGGCACGGCCGCGCAATCCGCCGAAAGCTTGCCTGCGAACGAAGGGATGATTGGAACCAAAGAAAATGCCGATCGCGGGCCGGACTCCATTCGCCTCCGCCGGTAGCCGGTGTCAGAGGCGAACGGAGTCCGAAACCCTCCGTGCGGGCCGAGTCAGCTGCTAATTTGTACTGAATTCGCCCTCGGTGATGGACTGGTTGCCGCCGATCTCGATTGCCAACACTTCGAATTTGTACGGCTTACCGGCCTCGAGAAATTCCGGCGGAACTTTCATGCTCGTTGTCGTCGCCGGCAACACCACGTCCAATCGGCGCTCTGGGCTGCCGCCGTCGACGATGACTTGGAAACCGCCAATTTGAATCCCCTGGGCGCTGTTCCCTGGAATCCACGCGATCACCGCATTGTTCCGATCCACCGCCGCGCCCGCTGCCGGTGACACGATCGCCGGCCCGGCGGGAATTCTGTGATTGAGCGTCGCCGTGCCGACGAGAATGTCACCGTCAACGGTCTTGCCGGTGAACTTATACTCACCTTCCGGGAACCGGTCGAATATCTCGGCGATCGGAACCTCCAGAATCGACGGCTCATGGCTCTCGAAGAACAACTCGGTGAGACCGAATTTTTTCAGGTTGCCCTTGCCTTCTACCTCAAAGATCGTCCGCCCCTTCGGGTTAACGATCTTGACTACGTTCCAGGGTTCGCCGTCGAGGGAAACCTGCACACCGAGATCTTGCCCCGTGGAGTTGAACTCAAAAATAATCTTATTGATACCGAACGGTATGCGATCTCTCGCCCAAATTTGACCGGCAATCACCGAGAAACAAATCAAGGCAAGAAGCACTACGGTACTCTTGAGCAATGACCGTCTGTCGAAAATAGTTGTTGCACCCATAATATAAACCTCCTGCGATATCGGTTGAGAAAGTCCTCCCGGGCGCACTGCTCCGGTTGGCTTTCGGTTGCGTTTCGTAGTTAACGATTCCTACGTGCTAAATGAAGGTTCCCTCCTTTCTGAAGGGAACGTTAACCAAGGAGGGTTATTGCAAGCTGATGGGAAAATTACGCTTTGGTAATGTCGCTAGGAGATAACCATAGGCTGGAAAGCGGCGCGGGCTTCACAAACAAACTGAGAGCAGAACCGGCCCACGAAGTCGGCGCGAGCGGACCGCCAACCGACGACCCGCTCGCGTAAACACCGGCGCGGGAAGCAATCTCAATTTGTCCGGCTACTCGCCAGAGGGCTGCACGGCAAGAGTCGCACCGGGCAGTGTAATGGTGAATGTCGTGCCCACATTGGGGCGGCTGGTGACCGAGATCTGGCCGCGGTGAGCGTGAACGATCGCCTGCACCAGGCTTAGGCCCAAGCCCGTGCCGGGATTGGCGCGGCTGCGGTCGCAGCGGTAAAAACGCTTGAAGATATGCGGCAGCTCGTCGGCCGCGATGCCGAAGCCGGTATCGCGCACCGCGACCACGCCGCGATCCTCATGGCAGTCCACCGACACGGTGACGGTGCCGCGCTCCGGCGTGTAATTGATCGCGTTGTCGATCAAGTTGGCGACGGCCCGTTGCAGCCCCTGCACCACGCCGCGGACTTTGATCGCCGCGCCGGCTTCCACGACCAGCAAGACCCCCTTGTCCTCGGCCACCGGTTGAAACAGCTCGCAAGCGTTGCGCACCAGTCCGCTGATATCGACCTCCTCCGCGGCCAAGGGTTCCGTCGCCGCTTCGGCCTGGGAAATGTAGAGCATGGTATTGATCATCTCCAACAGCCGGTCGCATTCTTCGATGGTGCTAGCAGCGGCATTTTCATGGTCTTCGATAGCTTTCCCGTGGGTCAAGGCCATCTCGGCGGCGCCGCGAATCCTGGTGATGGGACTCTTCAGGTCATGGGCGATATTGTCGGTCATTTCCTTCATTTCGGTGATCAGCGTCTTGATCCGGTCGAGCATGGCATTGAAGGTCGTCGCCAGCCGGTCAATTTCCCCCGCTTGTCCTTTGACTGGAACCCGCTGGTCGAGATCCTCCGCCGAAATCGCTTGAGCGGTGCGAGTGACTTCCTCCACTTGGCTCAAGGCGCGCCGCCCCATGAACCAACCGATCAAACCTGCGGCGATCATCACGGCACCGACGGTGGTGCCAAAGATGCCGCGAAATCCCTCGAGGAATTCATTGTCCTCTTTCAAGTAATTGCCGACCTGCAATATTATGTCTGGCGCGATGAAGCCGTAGACTACACGTGCGCTGTAGCGCCGGTCGGCAACCGTTATGGTTTCCAAGTGATGCTTGGCACCGCCGGCGAGCCGTTCTAAAGCAACGCGGTTTACCGCAAGATTGCCCCATGACGATAGATCCGACGCCGCTAATTCCTGCCCCGCCGGCGTCAGCAGGCGGAAGAAAACTTTGTTCTCGCCATCTTCTTTCGCCTCCGCGCGCAGGGTGGTTTTGACTTCCGGAAGCCCCTTAGCAATGAGCAACGTAGAGAATTCTTTAACGTCGCCCAACAGCTCTTCGTCGCGGCGTTCGGCGATGATCGAGGCGATTTGCAGATAAAACAGCAAGAAGGC
>JBGTCC010000414.1:0-7304 GCA_041749055.1 Thermodesulfobacteriota bacterium
CCATCGATTCCCAGCAAGGCGATATTTATTGGCCGGTGAAGGATGGCGTGATCACATGGGACAAAGTCGTTGAGATTTCCGACGTATTGGCGGGCAAAGTGCAAGGACGAACCAACGACAAGCAGATCATTCTCTACAAAAATCAGGGCGGCCAGGGCATCGTCGACATCGCGCTGGCGAAGAAGTGTTACGATCTGGCGAAACAACATGGTAAGGGCTACGAGATGAATATCGAGCCGCGGCTCAATTGGTGGGTGCAAGGCGGGCGGGCGGAGACTTGGTGAAATCTACTGTTCAAAGGTTCCAGCGTTCAAGGTCGGAGAAAAACATAGGGGAAAAGCATGAAGGATGAGGGCGGAACGATGAAGCAAAGAAAAGCTATTCAGATTCAGCTAGGATTGTTGGTTTTTGTCGGCGCGACGCTGCTTGGCGTTTTCCATGCGGCTGTGGTCAGTGCGCAAGCCGAACCTTTCTACAAGGGCAAACAGATTCGCATCATTACCGGGGCCACGGCGGGCGGTTTTTATGACCGATGGGGACGGCTTCTAGCCAGAGCAATGCCCAAGTATATTCCGGGACAGCCCGATATCATCGTGCAAAACATGCCGGGCGCGGGCTCTCTGGTGGCGCTCAATTACGTTTTTGGCGTGGCTAAGCCGGATGGACTTACCACGGTCATGCCTAACAGCAACGTCTATTTAGAGCAGTTATCGGGCCATAAAGAAGTGCGCTTCGATTTGCGCAAGTTCTCGATCATCGGATCGCAAGAGAAGAACTATATGTTGCTGTATATGCGCGCGGACGCGCCGTACAAGACCATCGCCGACATCATCAAAGCCAAAGAGCCGCCGAAGTGCGGCAGCACTGGCGTCGGCAGCGCCGGCTATGTTCTCGACCGGGTTTTGGACGTGGTTTTTGGCGCGAAGATCAACACCGTGATGGGTTATCCAGGCGGCAACGAGATCGACCTGGCGGTGGAAAAGGGCGAGATTCAATGCCGCGGCAACACCATCTTGCCACATTTCGGCCGCGAGCCCTTTGACACCTGGCATAAGAAAAATTTCGATCGCCATCTAATACAAACCGCACGCAAACGCGAACCGGTGGTCGCCGAGGCGCCGACGATCTACGAGCTCATGGACCAATACAAAACCACTGAATTGAATCGCCGGCTCGCCAACGTTTTGCTCGGCGGCGCAGAGTTTGGCCGCTTTATGCTGGTTGCGCCGGGAACGCCGCCGGACCGGGTTAAGTTGCTCCGGGAAGCTTACGCCAGGTCGATGAAGGATCCCGAGCTGATTGCCGAAGCTAGGAAGGGGCGTATGGATATGGACCCGTCAACCGGCGAGGAGCTGCAAGCGCAGCTGCAAGAGATCATGGATCAGCCACCCGATGTCATCGAGCGAATGAAAAAAATCTTATCGGAATAGTTTCACCGCGAAAGGAGTCGACGATGCTCAGATCTTTTATAGGTGCAATGGTGGCAGTGCTCGCCATGCCGAGTCTCGGACGTGCTCAAGCCCCCTACTATCAGGGGAAAACCGTGACGATTATCGTCGGCACGGGGGCCGGCGATCTGTACGATCTTTACGCGCGCGCCATCGGTCTATTCATGGGCAAATATTTGCCGGGCAATCCCAACGTTTTGGTTCAGAACATGCCGGGCGCGGGCCATATGATCGCGGCCAATTATGTTTACAACATCGCTAAGCCGGATGGTCTGACGATGGGCGCGATCAACGCGGGACTTTATTTCGAGCAGCTCATCGGACGGCCGGAAGTGAAATTCGATTGGACGAAATATAACTGGATCGGCAACGCGACCAAGTCGCCGCAGGTGCTCTACATGCGCGCCGACTCGCCATTCAAGACGGTCGAAGACGTTAGAAACGCCAAAGAGCCGCCCAAGTGCGGCACCACGGGCTTGGGCAATATGGGCAATCTCGTGCCCAAGCTTTTGGAAGAGACCGTTAGCGCGAAGTTCAACATGGTTTCCGGTTATCAGGGCGGTAACGAAATAGACCTGGCGGTGGAAAGGGGCGAAATCCAGTGCCGCTCTCTAAGCACCGAGGCGTATTTTTCCCGCGAGCCGTTTCTTACCTGGCGCAAGAACGGTTTTTCCAGGGAGCTGGTTCAAGGCGGCAGGGCGAGAATCGAGAAGCTCGCCAATGTACCGACGATCTACGAGCTATTGGATAAATATAAAACTCCGGAGCCGGGACGACGCTTGGCCATGGCGCTGCTCGCGTCGGGCGAGTTCCATCGGCCTTACATGGCGCCGCCAAAGATGCATGCGGAAGTGGTAAAGATGCTACGAGACGCTTTCAACAAGACCATGAAAGATCCGGAATTTTTGGCCGAGACCAAGAAAAAAAGATTGGACATCGACGCTACCACGGGCGAGGAGGTCGAGGCCTTGACCAAAGAAGCGATGTCCCAGTCACCGGAAGTGATCGATAGGCTGAAGAAGATGATGGGGAGATAACGGGTTTCGCTGACCGCGACGGATGGAACCGATGCACAGGCTCTGGGCAATTATAGCCGAGCGGCCTTTACGGCTTGATATCCTGCATAAACCACTCGCTGGGAATCTCATGGCCCATGCCGTTCTCTTTGGCGGCTTTGTAGGCGCAATAACCCATGGCGGCGAACTGGACGCCGGTGCCGACGTTGTTCAAGAAGAATGAAATCTGCCGATCGTCGGTCCGGCTCGGGACTTTGCCGGCGATGAGATCGCAGATCTCGGGATACTGGGTCCAGTCGCGCGGTTTCTCGCGGCGCACGCCGGGCATGTCTTCGATAATTCCCGGCGGTTGGTAGTGCTGGATGCCGCCGAACTGGGTGTGGATGGCGATCGGATCGCATTTGTTTAAAACTTCTAGATCGGTTTCAAACTCGCGGATCGAGTTGTAGTGCATGCCGGCTTCGAGCCAATCAATCTTGACTACCGGGCGCGACGAATTAGTCGCGCTGCAAATGACATCGCAGCCGCGCACCGCTTCTTCCGGGCTGGCCACCGGTTCGCCGGCGACGCCGGTTTCATTTTCCATCTCGGCGACGAAGGCTTTGCGATGTTCCGGGTTGGGGCTGAACACTTTGACTTTTTTCAGCGGCATCACCGCGGTCATGTAGCGGTAGTGCGCTTTGGCTTGGCCGCCGGAGCCGATGAGGCCCAAGGTCTGCGAGTTCTTTCTGGCCATGACTTTCATGCCGAGCGCGCTGGTGACGCCGACGCGGGTTTGCTGGATCAAACCGTCGGGCATGATGGCTAATAGCTCGCCGGTTGCCGCGCTGTAGAGTTGTACCAAGCCGACGAACTGCCCCTTGCCCGCCAGCGGGATTTTTTCCAGGCGCACCGTGCCATGGACTTCTTGTTCCTGGACGACATCCGAAGTTATCCGCAAGGCCAAGACCCCGTATTTGCCAACGCCGCCGTCGACGGACTTAAAACTGTAGGTCGAGTTGGGCAGCGCGTGGGGCAGATAGGAGTGGGAAGTGGGCCGGTTGACGGCGCGGCTTGCGGCCAGTTCGCGGTAAGACTCCTCCATGACATGCAGGCAATCTTTCGCATTGAGCGCCTTGTCGACGTCGTCGTTGCTGAGAATAAGCGTCATTCCAAAACCTCCAACCGGTCGGTCGAAGACTTTTTATCACAGGGTGTAGGCGAGGGATAGCTGAGCTGGAAAATTCTTGGTCCGGCCCGGGACTTGTCAGTCTGACGGATTCCCCCACCGAGAGTGACATCTTCGAGCGGCGTTGCACAGACTTCGTCGGCACTTCCATGGCATTTGCCGCCACTTGCGGGTCTTGTTGGGAATCTATGTAGATTTGGCCGACAGTTGGCGGAACCGATTGGTGCTGTCCGGCTCAGCGCGGCGATGGTGTGAGAATTGCTAAAATTCTTTCCGTGCGTCCGTTAGAATCTGCAACCTACGCCAATTGAGAGGGTAATCCATGCTTCAAAGCCTCAGCCGCAAATCGCCCCAAGACTCGCCACCTCGTGAGCTTTCCTTGGTCATCGGTCCCACTGAAGTGGCCGACGTGATGGTTGCGAAGGTAGTCACTTTGAGCACTCATCACGGTTTTGACGATGCCGTGCGGCTAATGAAGGACCGCCACTTCCGCCACTGTATCGTGATAGACATGCAGGGTAAGCTTTGCGGTGTCATCTCTGATCGAGATATTTTGCGGGCGATGGCAAGCAATCGACATTCACGGTCAAAGTCCCTCGATCAAATCATGACGCGCAACCCGGTCACGGTGATGCGCCATACCTCAATCCTCGATGCGGTCTCAAAAATCATTTCCAAGAAAATCAATTGCCTGCCGGTGGTGGAAGACGACGGCGCCGTCTGCGGCATCGTGACGTCGACTGATTTGCTCAAATCCTACCAGCAGGTGCTCGAGATGGTGCACAAACAAGCCGGCTGATCGGGTTTCTTTACTTCCGCATTGATCGATTGTTAATTGGCGCTAGACTTAGCCATGGCGCGGATATTTTCAGTCGCGGTCAAGGCTAACGCCCGCCATATTGGCGTCGAGAAAATTTCAGAATCGGAATTTCGCGTCGCGGTCCGTGCTCCGGCACGGGACGGCGCGGCCAATCGCGCGGTGATCGAAGCTTTGGCGGAGTTCTTCGCCCTCCCAAGTCCTCCCTAAGAATCGTCCGCGGCCACTCGTCGCGAAAAAAGCACGTCGAGATAGATTGATGCGGGTTCGTGGCGGTGTCCTCGTTCCAGGCAAATAACCGAGCTTGCGACGACGGCAAAATCGGCATATGAAATTGGCAAAACCTCCGAGGATAAAATTTTGTCAAAAGCCGAAAATATTGAAGCTGTAAGCTTGCCGGTCGCCAACTGGGGCCGGCTTGCCGCGAACTGCACCGCGCATATGACCGAGCATCTGTTCAATGCCGTGGTCAGTGTGATCTTGCCGCTGATGACCGCGTCGTTGGGATTGAGCCTGTCGCAGGCCGGCGCCCTCGCGTCGATCCGCACGCTGACGGCTGGCGTGGCTAGTTTTCCTTCCGGTTTTCTCGCCGATCTGGCGAGCCGGCGCAATCTGTTGCTCGGCGGCTGTCTCGTCTTGATCGGCTTGGCATCGTTGGGCTTGAGCGCGTCCCACAGTTTTCCGCTGCTGATGCTTTTCATGGGGCTTGGCGGATTTGGCGGCGGTTGGTTTCATCCCCAGTCGTTGGCGATTTTGTCCGAGAAGTATCGCACTCAGAAAGCATTCGCTCTTGGTGTGCATGATAGCAGCGCCAATCTCGGGGAGGTCGTCGGGCCGTTAGCGATCGGCTTGATGCTCAATTTTTTCGATTGGCGCACCGCGTTGTTGTTCTGGGCGATTCCCGGGTTGCTGGTCGGCGTGATCTACGCGTTAGCGGGCTCCGAAGGCAGGCTCGCCGTGCCGCGCCCCCGTGATTATCGCAAGGCGATCTGGAATGACGTGCTCACCAACAAAACTGTTTGCGGATTGGTCGCGGTGTCGACCTTGCGCGCCATGGGCCAGACGGCGTTGGCGTCTTTCCTGCCGCTCTACCTGGTGCTGCATTTGCAGTTATCGGCAGCCGTCGCCGGCGCTTACATGTCAATCTTGTTTCTCTGCGCCGGGGTGGCGCCGGCGCTCGTCGGTTGGGTTTCCGATCGCATTGGCCATCGTTATTTGATCGTGCTGTTTTCGCTCTTGAGCGTGGCTATGGTGGTGGCGATCCCGCACTTGGGTTCAGGGGCTATCCTGGTTGCCGGTTTGGGGGCTTTGGGCGCGCTGCTCTGGGCGCTACGGCCGGTGATCGTATCGGCGGCGATGTCAGAGGCGCCGCAACAGCTGTCGGGCAGCATCGTGGCGCTCATCTACGGCGCCAATATGGGTCTGTCTTTCTTAGCACCGCTCTTGGCCGGCGTCGTCGCCGATCAATACGGCCTGCCCACCGCGGTCACGGCCATCGCGGTATTCCCGCTGCTCGCGTCCTTGATTTGTTTTATTCTTTTGATTCAACGGCGCAGTTGAAGCCAAATTCCAGACTATTCTCAGAATGACTAAAAATGCGCGTGGGTCAAAGGGTTTACCTTGGTGAACCGTTGCAGCTAATTCAGGTGCGCATTTTAACAGCCCTTCGACTTGGCTCAGGGCGAAAGGTCGAGTCAATCCCGGTTCGTGCTGGGGTTCTCGAACCAGATAGTGCGGTTACCAATCAATTGCTTACCGACGCCGTTTGCGCGCCGTTTTGGCGGTGGATTTAATTTCTTGCGCTTGCGCGGTGGCTTCGCCGGTCTGGCCGTCGAGTTTGGGCTGGAGGTTGTCCTTGATCCATTTTTGATCCCACCATTCCACCGGCAGGATCGCGACGCCGTGCAGATAGACGCCGAAATGCAGGTGGTCGCCGCCGGCCAGGCCGGTTTCGCCGGTTTTGCCGATGGGCTGGCCTTGCTTGACCTTGTCGCCGTCTTTGACGTCGGTGGAACTCAGATGCGAATAGAGCGTGAACAGGCCGAGGCCGTGATCGATGATCACCGTGTTGCCGTAGATTCCCAGATCGCCGACGAAGGCGACGATGCCATGATTCGCTGCTTCGGCCGGGTAATGTTTGGTCACGGACAGGTCGTAGCCCAGATGGTAGGCCTGATCGATTTCCTCTCCATTGTAAACGTAGGTGCGCGCGTCGGCGAAATTGGCCTCAACCTTGGAGTTGCTGAGTTGGCTGAAGGCGCCTTCCCATAACTTTAACGTTGTCGATTTTTCGGTGATCGCTTTGATCTTGTCTTCGTTTTCTCTGCGCAGCGCCCGGTTTACTTTGACGAAGATCTCTTTGGGGCTGCCTTGGCGCGCGCCGACGTCGTTTAACAGCGGTGTAATTTTATTGCGGAGAAAATCTTCGGAAATCTGCAAGGTACTCTTTTTGTATTTGACGTTCTTGAGCGTGTAGGAAAGCCGCATTTCTCGCGTGTTGCCGGCTTTATCGGTGGCGACCAGCGCCGCTCGTTCATCCGCGCCGACGTTGTAAGCGTGGGCAAAAAAGGCGATGTAATGTTCCGGCTGACTCGTGATCTGTCCCTTGTAGCCAGGAAAAAAATACTTGCCGACCTTTATTCCACTCGTGACCGTGTCTGCCGACGGCTTGTAAACGATCATGCCGACCCCGCCAAAGTTGACGTAGCGGTCATCGGCGACGATCTCCAGCGTCGGCGGGGTGATATCGATGGTCATGTTCTTCTGCAGCACCGTTTCGTTGCCGCGAAAGAAATTCCACAGCGAATTATCGCGGGCACTGACCCGCAGCACCGCCGGACCTTCCTTCAAGCCGG
>JBGTCC010000415.1:0-3692 GCA_041749055.1 Thermodesulfobacteriota bacterium
TGCGAGAACGGCAGCAATGTCGATACGGTGCTAGTCAATGGCGAAGTCGTCGTCGAAGGCGGGCGATTGACCAAAGTCGACGAGATGGAAGTACTTCGATTAGCCGAAACCGCGCGCTCTCATCTTGAGCCGTCCATGCAGCGCGAACTCGCCGCCGCGCGCAGCATGGAGCCGGCGCTGGCGGAAATGTATTTCCGGGTGTTTGGAAAAGGCGCGTGAACGATATGCCAAAAAGCTGCATCAGTGCGACACGGTAATTACCTATGCAAACGTTCCTGATTTATTCCCGGAAGGAGGGCGGGTTTTCTAACCCGCCAGGCGGGCAGGAATGTCCCCCCTCCCTTTGGATTGCATGCGACTAAAGTACCGGCCGTTGTTTATGCCATTCCGTCGCCTGCTCATAAGCGTAGGCAACCCGGAAACAAGTCGCTTCTTCAAACGCCGGCGCGACGATTTGCAAGCCCGCCGGTAAATTTCCTTCAGTGAAACCGCAGGGCACGGAGATAGCCGGCAATCCCGTCAGGTTAAATGGATTGGTGAAACTCGGCCGCATGTTTTGTTCGTTGGGGTCCATGCTATCAAACGCTTCCGGCGGCCTGGCGGCGCCGGGGACCGCGAAGACGTCGACGTTGGCGAAGTTGGCGCGGATTTGGTCGTTCAAGACCGCGCGGGCGCGCTGCGCGGTGAGGTAATCGGCGGCGCTGAGGAATGCGCCTTCGAGCATTCTTCGTCTGACCGAGCTGCCGAACTTCAACGGCGTCTGCTGATAGGTCTTTTCATGGTAGGTGTAGGCTTCGCAGACCAAGATGGTCTGGTTGGCTTTACGCGCCCGCGAAAACGGTTTGCCGTCGATATCTACGATCATCGCACCGAGGCTTTCAAGAACTTTGAGGGCTTGATTAAAGACGGCTTCGGTTTGCGGATCGATTCCTAAATTCTCATTAAACCAATTTGCCCGCGGCACGCCGATCCGCAGACCCTTGATTCCATCCTTCATACCGGTGTGAAAAATCGGCACCGGCACATTCGCGGAAGCTTCGTCCATGGGGTCGTAGCCGGCCAGGACTTGCAGCATGATGGCGCAGTCTTCGACGGTGCGCGCCATCGGGCCGGTGTGATCGAGGGACCAGCTGAGCGGGATGACGCCGGAACGGCTGCAACGGCCGTAGGTCGGTTTGATGCCGACAATGGCGCAGTGGGACGACGGCGTTCTGATCGAACCGCCAGTGTCGGAGCCCATCGCGCCGTAGCAAAAGCCCGCGGCAAGCGCTGCGCCGGAACCGCTGCTCGATCCGCCGGGAATATGCAACCTGTTCCAGGGATTTCTGACGGCAGGGAAGGGCGCGTCCACGGACGGGCCGCCGAAGGCGAATTCGTGCATGCCGAGCTTGCCTAGTAAGACTGTGCCCGCTTCCTGGAGTTTGGTGACCGTTGTCGCATCGTGATCGGGTACCCAGTGTTCCAACACCGCTGAGTGGCATGTCGTGCGGATGCCTTTGGTCGCGTAGAGATCTTTGAGCGCGATGGGGATGCCCTGGAGCGGACCGCGATCGACGCCGCCGCGCAATTCTTTTTCCGCTCGCCGGGCTTGTTCCAAGGCCAGATCCGCCGTGAGCGTGATGAAACTAAGCAGCTTGGCGTCATGCGCTTCGATACGGTCGAGACAAGCGTCAGCCAGTTCGACGGCGGAAAATTGCTTGCGCCGGAGGCCAGCGGCGGCTTCGGCGATGGTCAGATAACAGAGTTCATTTTGCTTCATGGCGTGGCTACTTTAGTTTCTTGTTGCCGGCATTGAATATGCCCGCCGGTTCATCCGGTGGCGTGAGCAGTTCTCTTAACTCGGCCGCTTGCCGGCGCGCGCGCATGACGCCGGGCAGGAGTTTTTGCAGTTCTTCGTCGGCAAGCTTCAATCCCCGCTGTTCGGCGATTGTTTTTAGATTCTCGACAGTGAGTGCTTCGGCCATATTCCCTCCCGCGAAACGTGAGTGTTCGATGCGGCGTGTAGGTATTTGTTTCTATCGAAGAGTGCGCCAAGATGTCAATTGACTGGATAGTTCGATCTGTTAATTTGACTGGCCGGTCGTTCGGGTTAGCCGTTGGCAAATCGATTGGCATGCAACTGGCACCTACGGCTTCCGACCCGGCAAATCACGCCGCAAAACCGTTATCGGACTGGCGCTTGATCCTACTTTTTTCGCTAACATTGTTCGTCAACGCGGCCTTGCTGTTCATTATTGAACCGATGGTCGCCAAGATGATTTTGCCGTTTCTCGGCGGCAGTCCGGCGGTGTGGAACGCCAGTCTGGTTTTTTATCAAGGCGCCCTGCTGATTGGCTATGCGTATGCGCATTACCTCGGTTCTTGGATCGGCATCCAGCGCCAAGGGTTTTTACATTTGGGGCTTGTTTTAGCGGCGATCTTGCTATTGCCGGTGACGCTGCCGATACACTTGTTTTCGGCGCCGGCTGAGTATCCGACTCAGCTCGTGCTCGGCGCGTTGACGGTGTCGATTGGCTTTCCGTTTTTTGTGATTGCCGCGGGCGCGCCCCTGCTGCAGAAATGGTTTGCCCAAAGTCGTCACAGCGCGGCGCGCGATCCTTATTTCTTGTACGCAGCGAGCAACGCCGGCAGCTTGGCCGGTTTGCTCGCCTATCCGGTTTTGATCGAACCCAATCTGACGCTCAACCAACAAAATTATTATTGGTTCTCCGGTTATCTCGCATTGGCGCTGCTTATCGTACTTTGCCTACTGGCCTATTTACGTTCGCTTCCTGGTTCGGTTCTCGATGTTGATGGAAGCACGACTGCGACTCTGGACGAAAGCGCTCCGAGCGGCGATGACGAGCGACCGATCACGCCGACCCGCCGGCTCCGTTGGCTCTTCTGGTCGCTGGTGCCGTCGAGTCTGCTCTACGGAGTGACGACCTATATCGTGACGGATGTCGTTTCCGCGCCGCTTTTCTGGGTCATTCCCCTGGCGGCCTATTTGTTATCTTTCATTATTGCCTTTGGCCGCGGGAGTTGGGCGACCGGCGAATTCATGGTGCGGCGCCAGGCGTTCCTTCTCCTCGCTGCGGCGCTGACCATCGCGCTCAATGCCACCAGTCACGCTTACATCGTGCTGCCGCTACATCTGCTGGCTTTCTTCTTCACCGCGGTGCTGTGCCACGGCCAGCTGGCCCAAGACCGGCCGCCGGCGCGCTATCTCACCAATTTTTATCTTTGGATTTCCCTAGGCGGCGTCGCCGGTGGTTTGTTCAATGCCTTGTGGGCGCCGCAAATATTCCGCGGCGTTCTCGAATATCCTTTGATGATGGTGGCGGCGGCTTTCGCCCGGCCATGGAGAAATGACGAGGGCCGTGTGCCAAGCAAAAGGATGGATTGGCTGCTGCCGATTCTTTTATTTGCAAGCATGGCGATCGTTATCGAGCTCGGCAAAACCGTGCCGTCTCTGTCGCGATTCAATATCCAGTCGGTGGTTTTTGGTATCACGGGCGTGGTCTGCTTGTCCTTTGCTGACCGGCCTGTGCGCTTTGGCCTGGGCATGGCTGCTCTCCTGGTGATCGCCTCGCTGTTTCCACCGCCCTACGGTCAAGAGCTATTCCACGACCGGAGTTTTTTCGGCGCCTATCGGGTGACTGATGACCTTGCCAGTAAACGCCGTCTGCTGTTTCATGGCACGACGATTCATG
>JBGTCC010000416.1:0-5856 GCA_041749055.1 Thermodesulfobacteriota bacterium
TACTTCTATGCTTCAAATGAATCGTGGCTCGCGCACATGGCTTTGGAGCTTTTCAGAATTCCTGGGCTCAATTATCCCGTTGCCTATCTTGTCGGTTTGTGGGCCAAGCTTTTTCTTGGCGTCGACCTAAGGGATGTCTCACCGGCAGAACGAGTGCGCCATACCTCGGTTCCGATTCTCTTGATCCATTCGTCGGCAGATGCTGTGATCCCATTCTCCCATGCACGGTCGTTGCAAGCAGCGCTGAAAAATAATCCCCGCGCCGAATTTTGGTTCCACGAGGGATTTGCCCATGGTCAGCTAGCTGCCGATTACCAGAGCCGGGTGAGAAATTTCTTTCACAAAAACCTGTAAGAGCGACGCGCGCAGAAGCCTGAGCCTGCCGATGAAACGGGGCAGTCCACGTCACAGTTTGAACCAGGCTTAAGAAACCACACCCGTTCTGCTTGCGTAACACTGACGGAAGTACGCAAGCGAATTTCAAGTTTGCCGGGCCTGAACTCGACAAGAAAGAGCACAATTGCAGACGGGAATAAATCACGTCGGTTTGAAAGCCGAAGATGTCGCCGCCGTGCGCGCGGCGAGCGACGTCAAGAAGCGCCCGCCCAACCGCGAAGCCGAATACCGCGTCCCGATCCCGACGGCAACCGAGCCGATCTGTCCAAACATGGCTAGCCGCACTGAGGCATTGAACACACACGCGTGCAGCGTTTAAATTAATAACGACTGCAACAGATAGGGCGTCACGACGAACAGCAGCGCAGCGCCAACCACGATCACGGTCCAAACCCACCGCGCCGTGTTTGTAAAGTTCGGACTCTGCCACAGCAGCGGCAATGCCAGCGGGCCGACCAGCAGCAGCATGGTGATCACATAACTTTTGGCGTAGTAAAACTCCGCCGTTTGGCCGGCAGACTTGGCGACTTTGTAAGCGTCGACGATGGCGCTCAACCAGATGAGCAACAAAGCCAGTGCAGCGGTGATGGCGTTAAAACCAGTGAGCCAATAAGTAGCGATGCCCAAAACCAAGCAGCAGGCAAGAATCACCCAGCCTTTTTTCTGTTCTTGATTATAGATTTGCCCCAGTCCGGGTAGGAGCGTCGATAACAGCAGTGCGAGTAATGACTTTGCTCGCGTGGTCATGACCGCGTACTCGATACCGAACTGGCGACGGTTGAACGTTTGCGCTTTTTCAGAGTTGCGTTACCCGATTGAAATAACTTCGCCTGCTGGAATGATTGCCCTCCGGTGATTATTTTTTCGCGGCAAACAGTCGCGAAAACACTGTGCGCGCATTGCCCTCGGTGATATTGTAACGATTTTGCTCGCTCAAGCCCTCGACGGACTTGAAGATCGGCACCAAGTCTTCGAAGTTTCGCCCGGTCTCGGGGTCGATGGCGTTGACCGCGCCGAACATTTCGGTGGCGAACAGTACGCGGTCGGCGCCGACCCGCTTGATCAACAGCTCCATCGACTCTTTGTCGTAGATGGCCATGTCCCAATAAACTCGCCGTGCCGCTTCCTCGAAGGGTTCCAACCCTTCCCGGACATGTAGGCCGCGCTGGCGGTTCCACTGATACGGGATCGCCCCACCGCCGTGGGGGATAATAATCTTGAGCTTGGGAAAGTCCTTGAACACCCGCGACTTGAGAATCTCCACGGCGGCGGAATGGTGATGGGCGATGTAATAGGAATTGGTCAGATGCATTGCCGGATTTAACGACGCGCTGGCGTGCACGGTGCACGGCACGTCGAGCTCGACCAGCTTCTCCCACAGCGGATACCACCACTCGCTACCCATGGACGGCGTCAGCGGTTCCTTTCCGCCGGCGACATCGGGATTGACGTTGCAGCTGATAAAACCCAAGTCCTTAACGCAGCGGTCCAGTTCGTCGGCCCATTCTTTGGGGCTCACGCCGGGCGACTGCGGCAGCTGGCAGACCGGCGAAACTTTGTCAGGCCAGGTCTTGGCGACCCGCGCGATCAAATCGTTGCACGCCTCGGTCCAGTAGCGGCTCACTAGCGGCGAACCGAAGTGATGGCCCATGGCGCCCGCCTGCGGCGAAAACAACAGCCGGTCGATGCCGCACTCCTCCATCCGTTTAAACTGCCCCGCCATGGAGCGCGCCAACTCTTCATCGCTGATTTGCAGCTTGGCGCGAATCGGCTTGGCGAGATTGCTGATCTGCTGGCCACGGTACGCCTGCAACTGCGCTGGCGCCGTGGTGAAGTGTGTGTGTGCGTCGATGATCATAAGAAAGCCTCCTAAAAGTTCAAATCGTTCAAGACGTTCAATCGCTGCGCTTCGTTCAAGACGTTGCGGGAAAAACAATCCCAGATGCCCTTCGTCCTGCGACACCGTGATGACCTGAGCCAGATCCTCATTGATTGTCAGTTCCAAGCTGCTTTGCTATAGCAATCTTCAGCGGAATGTTCAAAACTTTGTGGCCGGCCTGATCAAGCAGCCGAGAATCGCCAATCCCGATTCAACGATTTGAACGGCTTGAACTACCAATAAGGAGTCCCGAAATGCCAGACATACCCCGCTTAAACGGCGTAATCAAAGCCCTCGAACAAGGCCAAACTGCCTTCGTCGCCTTCACACCGGTAGATATAGAGAATGCCGTCACTATGGCGGGCACCAAGCTCGACGGCGTCGCTTTTGAAATGGAACATGCGCCGCTCGATTTTCCCGGCCTGCGCAACGCGCTGCAATTCATGCTCGACCGCGGCCAAATCGTCGCCGGCGGCACGCTCGCGCCCGCGGTCACGCCGATGGTGCGCGTGCCGCCCAACGGCATTGAAATGAACAGTTGGATCGCCAAGCAAGTGCTCGACATCGGCGTCATGGGCATCATCTTTCCCCATGTCAGCTCCGTCGAAGAAGCCGCCAACGCCGTCGGCGCCTGCCGTTATCCGCGACTCAAGAGCGCGCCGAGATATCATCCGCCGGGCATTCGCGGCGACGCGCCGGCCCGCGCCGCGCGCTACTGGGGACTATCACAGCAGGAATATTACAAGCGTGCCGATGTCTGGCCGCTGGCTACCGACGGCGAAGTCCTGGTCGTCATTCAATGCGAAGAGATGCGCGCCATCGAAAACCTGCCGAAGATCTTAAAAGAAGTGCCCGGCATCGGCGTGGTGCTGATCGGCGAAGGCGACTTAAGCCAGGAACTCGGCCACCCGCGCGACTACGACCACCCCGTGGTCGCCGACGCAATTAATAATATTTTGAAGATCTGCAAAGAACACAACGTCCCGTGCGGCCACCCGCACCCGGACGGCAAAAACATCGAGCGCTTGGTAAAGGACGGCTTTCGTTTCCTCATGCCATCATCGCCGCGCAGCTTCGGCGTCTTGGATCAAGGGAGAAAGCTAACAGGAAGAAGCTAACCAATATCGCTCCAACCGGCAGTCAATGTGTAATTCCGTCATTCCCGCGCACGCAGAAATCCAGGCCCAACACCCGAGCCCCTCGACAGAGGCTAGGCAACCTGTGTAGAATCCTAGCGTGAATTGAGACTGCCCCGCTGCACACCGGTCCAAAGCATAAGCCAAAGCCGACGGAGATCCTGTATGATCAAAACTCTTCGGAACCAAGGTCTGCTGAAGATGACGGGTTGCGCAGCCTTGCTATTTCTCATGTCGGCATCCGCCCTAGCGGAGCCATCCAGTAAAATTCCCCGCGACGTGATCGATTACACCGCCGCTCACGGCAATGCCTTGGTGCTGGTCGGTTTGGCTGTGCCTTGGCAGATGGAAACCGACTTGGGCCAAGATGATCTGCGTGCGCAGCGCACGGCCATCGCCTCGATACAAAACGACCTCATGGATAAACTAGCCGGCAAGAAATTCAAAGTTTTACGCCGCTACCAGGAAATTCCTGGGATCGCTCTTGAAGTCGACGCCGAGGCTTTGGCTGAGTTGGCGCGCTTGCCAATGGTAACCAACGTTTTGCTCGATCGTCCGGCTAGCGAAGCGCCGCAGCAAGCTAATCGCAGCGCACCGCCCGGCGAAGCGGCTGCCGGTATTGGCAGCAGCGACAAGGTGCCATCGGGTCTCTTCGCTCGCGCCGCCCGCGATGGCACCGTTCTAGTCCTCGCGGGATTACGAACACCTTGGCGGCGCGAAGATTTATTGAGCGACAAACTCGTCGACTTACAACGCAACGCTATCCACGGCGTGCAAGGTTACATCCTCGCCGAGCTGGCCGGGACGCACTACAAGGTGATGCGACTTTACGGTAAAATCCCCGGCATCGCCCTGCGCGTCGGTGTCGACGCCTTGATCGTCTTGGAACGTTCACCGGCGGTAACCAACGTCGTGCCGGACCGGGCGGCGCAAGTATCGCGCTAGCCGCCGCGCTCCGCTAACAAAATTGCCACTCGGCCGATTCGGTGATATTTTCCCTGCATGTCCAAGTTCGCTGTATTCTGCGCCCACTATTTCAAACGACACTTCGAGCTCAATCCCACCGACGCCATCTATTATGGCGTCGAAGGTTACGATCACCTGCTCAACGACTACTCGGACAAAAGCTACAAAGCCGAGACGATTTTTGTCAAAGAATCGCTGCGCAAGCTGCGCGAGATTTCGCCATCAGACTTAAGTGCCGACGAAGCCATCGACTACGCCCTGCTCGAAGGGCGGCTGACAATCCAAAGCTACGAGCGGACTAAGGAAGACTACCGGCTCAAACAACCGGACACCTACTCGCCAACCGAGGCGATATATATTCTCACCGTACGCGCGACCAACGACCTCGCCGGCAATTTGCTCAGTCGTCTCAATCGCACCCCGGCGCTGATCCAGCAGGGCATCATCAATCTCGGCCGCAAAGACGCCAATCCTCCCAAGCTGTGGACCGAGAACGCCATCGAAGGCGCCAAAGGCGGCATCACCTTTCTCGACAGCCTACCCGAACATCCGAAAGTGCGAGCCGCGGCGATCGACGCGAACACACTCAGTGCCGCCATCGGGAGGGCCAAAAGCTCGATCAACGACTTTGCCGCGTTTCTCGAACGCCACCTGCTGCCGCGCAGCAACGCCGACTACGCGGTCGGCGAAGAGCACTTCAATTTACTTCTGAAGAATAAACATTTTCTCGAACACGACGCGCAAAGCCTGCTCGCTTTAGGCGAGAGCCTTTTCGCCAAGACCAAGCTAGAACTCGAAGAGCTAGCCGAAGAGTTGGCACCAGGCAAAGGGGTCGAAGCAGCGGCGAGAGCGATCCAGGAATACCACCCGACTAGCGATGAGATACTATCCGTCTACGACAAGGCGATGAGCGCAGCGCGGAATTTCGTGCGCGACAAGAGACTCGTCAGCTTCCCTGCCAAGGAAGAGCTCCACGTCGTCCACACCCCGGTATTTCGCCGCCACGAGATTCCCTTCGCCGCTTATCTTTCGCCATCGCCCAAAGATCCCAATCAGGTGGGTTACTATTACGTCACGCCGGTGACCAGTGACGATTTACTGCGCGAGCACAACTACGTCGGACTCGAGAATACGTCGGTGCACGAAAGCTATCCGGGCCATCACCTGCAATTTTCCATCGCCAACGGCACGCCGACCGCGGCAACCTTGCCGCGTTTGATGAACGAGTCTTCGGTGTTTTACGAAGGCTGGGCGCTTTACTGCGAGCAATTGATGCAGGAGCAAGGCTTTTTGAAATCCAAGGAACACCGCTTCGTCATGCTCAAGGACCGGCTCTGGCGTGCTTTGCGAATTATCATCGACGTCAAAACCCAGACCGGCAAGCTCAGCTACGACGAAGCCGCGGACTTAATGGTGCGCGAACTGCACTTCCCGCGCGAGCAGGCCTGCGGCGATTTGAACTGGTACAGTCAATCGCCG
>JBGTCC010000417.1:0-5189 GCA_041749055.1 Thermodesulfobacteriota bacterium
TCTTTTGACGCGTCGCAATCGATAAAACGCCGAGACAGACTTCATTGACGACTAACGGTACGCCCAAATACGAGCACAGTCCCCGTTTCGCCAGATACTCCTTGACTTCCGACGTTGCCCGAGCGGCAAGATCGCTCACCACCAGCACGTCGCGAAGTTTTACGTTAGCGATGGCGAGAGCGTCGAACAAGGCTTTCGCCCGACCACCGAGATTGATGCCTTCGACAACCCGCAGTTGACCGGTTGCCGCGTCGAACAATCGAATGACCTTGGTAAACGCGTACGGAATATGTCGCGACAACGCTTGCACCAAACGGGCGACTACTTCGTCTAACTGCAGTGACGAGGTTACCGCAACATTCACTTCATGCAAAATCTTTCGGCGCCGTAAATCCGCTTTGGTCGCCTTAAGTAAAGCGGATTTTTGTATGCCGGTATAGACATGCTCCGCGATCGCTTCGATCAAATGGACCTCCCGCTTATCGATTTGGTGTCGCGATCGACTGACAAGCTGCAGGAGTCCCACGATCTGATACTTCGACTTGACGGGCACGGTGAGCGCGACTCGGGCGCCTTCGTCTTTCAAAGTCGGCAGGCCTTCAACTTCTTGGATGCGCTCCCATACAATCGACTGTTGATAACTCGCTTCTGCTCGCCACGATGAATCGCCGGCGGTGTTTTGCCGCGTCGGAGTCACAATATTGGTGCTATCGAGATAACCGTAACTCGCTGCTATTCTCCAGTCCTGTCTGCCATTTTCCAGCAAACTGACCATTCCCAAATCGAAACCACACGCTGCAGCGGATTTCCGAAGCACAGTTTCGAGCCAGGCATCGTTTTCACCGGCCGCCAAAATCTCTCGGCTAATCGTCGCCAACAGCTCCGAATCCGCCCGGCTTCTCGCCTCAACCTGGCGCGCCGCCTCGAGCTCGCCGGCCTGATTCTGCAAATCGCCGTAGAGATCGGCGTTCTGGATCGCCATCGCCGCCTGCCCGGCTAGCAGGTTGATGAACTCGATCTCGTCATCGCTGATTTCTTTGCTCTCGAGTCCCAACAGGGACAAAACCCCGATCGCCTCGCCCTTAATCACCAGCGGCACGCCCAGGTAAGAGACAATGCCGTTACGTTGAAAAAAACTCCGGTCGGGACAGCTTGGAGCGTTGACCGCGTCGGCAATCCACAGCGGCGCCTTCGAAACGAATACCTGGTGCGCGAAAGTCTGCGGCTGTTGTTCGATAAACTCGCGGATCTCCCCGCCTCGCACGTTGCGGGCGAACCGCAGCTTCAGCTTTTTTTTGCTCGGATCGGTCAAGCGGATCGTCGAGGCTACCGGGTACGGCAAAAACGCTTCAATATGGGTGAGCAATAGATCCAGCACCCGGTCGAGATCCAGCGTCGAAGTCGCCGCGAGAATAATTTCGTTGAGCGCCGCCGCGCGTTTGAAGTTGCGTTGCGCTTCTTCGTACAACTGCACTTTCTGCAGGGTCATGCCGATTTGCTGGCCTATGGTTTCCATCAAGGGGATCAAACGCTGATCGATCTGCGCCTCACCGCGAGTACCTAATTGTAAAAAACCGATATTGCGTTCGTCGCTGCCAATCGGTACAAGCAACACGCTCTTAACCCCCTCGCGCCGCAACGCCCGCAAGCGGTCGCCGGCTTGGATATCTGCAATCAGCGTCGCGCCGGGCAAGGCCATGGAACGATAGCGGGACGGTTCCTCGTCGGATAAACGCAGCTTGCGTTGACCATTATCGGGGTCACGATATCCGTAGCTCGCCGCAACTTTAACTGTCGCGCCGTCTCGGTCGGTAAGAATAATTGTGCCCAGGTCGAACTGTCCCCGCACAATACATTGGCGCAAGATTTCGTCGAGCACTAGGGCGCTCCTGTCGGCGGCCAGTAATGCTCGGCTGACCTGCTGCACGAACATCATGCCGCTAAAACTCTCGCGCAGGTCTTCCTCAACATGCTTACGGCTGGTGATGTCGGTCTTGATGCCGCGCAGTCCAATGACTTCTCCTTCCGCCGTTTTCATCACTCGGACAATATCCTTAAGCCAAACAATGCGGCCATCCGCGCTCAATGCGCGATACTCAATTTCATAATCCAAGCCAGCTCGAGTGTGTTCCTGGCGGGCCTTGAGCACGTTTACTCGGTCTTCTTTATGGACGATCTCGGTCCAGAAATGCGGCTCGCTCAACCAACGGTCGACGGGATAGCCGAGGATCGCTTCCGCTCCTTGGCTGACGAAAAAATACTTGCCCGTTAGAGCGTCGGCTTCCCAGATAATCGCCTGGGCGGTCTCTACCAGGTCACGCTGTTTTTGCTCAGCCACCAGCAACGCCTGCTCGTGGCGCTTGCGCTCGCTGAGGTCGCGCATGAACGCCGTCATCAAGCGCCCGCCCGAAATATCGATCGGCGCTATCGCGATCTCAACGGGAAACTGCGCGCCGGCTGCGCGCATGGCAGTGATCTCGATGCGCTTGCCGTGCAGAGTGTCAGGGTACGCCGCACTTATAGCGAAGCCTGCTGGGTAACCGGCGCGGGAGTCGGGCGGAATCAGGTAATCCGCCATCGGCTTGCCGAGAACCTCTTGCCGGCTGTAGCCAAAAAGGGTCTCGGCAACTTTATTGAACTCGACGATGTTGCCCTGTGCGTCCGTGGTCACGACCGCGTCCGGCGCGATTTCCACCACGGCACGATGACGCGCATCGGCCCGGCGCAAGCTTTCTTCGATTTGTTCGCGACGGGCAGTCTCTGTCGCGAGTTCCTCATTCCGCGACGTCAGCTCTGCCATACGCCGGGCCACCACCGTTTCCAACTCGGCATTCGTTTTTAAGATCTGCGCATCGCCATCGAGCTGCGCCTGGCGGCTCAACCGCAGCTCGGCCACCATGCGGTTGATCGACCGCCCAAGCTCGCCTAACTCATCGCTCCGGCAAAATGCAATCGATCGGCTCAGATCGCCCACGCCAATGGCCTCCGCGGTCTGGACCATCGCGCCAATATCGGCCGACAGTTTGCGGGTAAAACCCTGGAGCACAGCGGCCGCGGCGAGCATCCAGATCATTGTAATGGCAAGACTCCAAACTACGCCCCGCTTCATCGAGGCTAGCGGAGTTTTTAACGACGCGACGATGTGAAAGGCCCCGAGCCGTTGGCCAGGACCCATGAAGATCGGCATGACACCTTCGAGCCGGCCGTCAACCTGTCGCGATATCCATCGATCGCTGGCGAGGGCTCGGCTGATGAAAGCGGAAGCCGTCGCGGTTTTCGCCACGCCACTGGCATTGATCTCCGTCAAGCTCCCGCCGTCCGAGACGAGCAGCCGGGCGACCTCGATTCCCTCCTTGGATTTTATATGTTCCATGACCCGGCTCAGGCCAGCCAGGTTGCGAGAATAGAGATCGCCCTTAACATCGACCGCGACGAACTTCGCGGTCTTGTGAGTATCGTCCTCGATGCGCGCCAGATTGAGACCCCAGCCGTCGTGCAGCGAATATAAATAAACCGACGCCCCGGTAAACAAAATCGCCGCGAATGCGAGGGTGAGAAATTGTGCCCGGATGGTGGTTTTCATGGTTGCCGATCGGTGGTGGTTGATGTGATTAAGAGGGCGGCTTTCAAAACTCGCCCCTCGGCAATCTTTTTTGCATTCTTTGCAGCAAATTGTCCGGTTCCGAGTGGTCGCAACTGGCCCCTACTCTGTGCTCTCTGTGCCCTCAGTGGTTAACATTCTTCGCTGCGGCGCTACCAGCTCGCTGGCGCGCCGGCGTAATCGGCGCGCAGCGTTTGCAACACGTCCCGCAGGCCGATGAATTCGTTTTCTAACCAGACCACCGGCTCGGCCATCTCGGCCATCCGGCCGTCGCGCGCCGCCAGTTCGACGCGCATGGCGCCATCGGCGTAGAAACTGGCGCCGATTTGACCGCTGCTCGACTTGAGCGTGTGCGCGGCGCGCTTGAATTCATCCTGCGCGCGCTGCTCGAACGCCTGGCGCAACGTCGTTAACCGTTTCGGCGCATCCGCTAGAAACATATCGATCAGCCGCGCTGCGAATTCACGATCACATTGAGTGGCCCACTCATCGACTTTCATTTTGATTTCAGCTAAGTCTTTGTCCGTCATCGCCGGTGATTCCTTCCTTCAACTGTCGCCTACAACGGCTCGAAGATATCGACTTTCTTGGCGCCCATCGCTTGCAGCTCGCCTATCTTATCAGCGGTTAGAATCATGCCGGCTTCCCAGCGCGTGCCGGTGCTAGTATCGATTGGCGTTGCGAGCGCCGCGCCGTTGGTCAAACTGCCGCACTCGACCTTGCGAACCGACAATGGCCGCGTCCAGACCTCCAGTGAAAAACGGATGTTCTGGCCGGCCGCGAAGTTGGCTTTGCGGGCGTCCTGGCGCCCGGCCGCGCCAGCGGACCTGTCGGATTCTTCGACCTTGGGCAAGCCCAAGAGAAATCCCCGGCCCTCCTCTTCCAAGGCATGCTTGATGCGGCCGCCGACCATATTGAGGGTTTCGGCTAGAGTGCTTTGTGCAATCTCGAGATTTTGCGCTGCTTCGGCTTCATCCATCAGCAGCATGCGGGTGGCCATCGCGATAATGCAACTCCGCGCACAGCTAAATGTGACCGTCAAGCATTTGCCCTCGCTGTAGCTGAACATCTCGATGAAACCATAGGTCGCCGCCTGCCCCAGATCGATCTGCGCCGACCGCTCAAGGACCGCGATCTCGGTGGACATCATCATGCCGAAGGCCTGCTCAGTCGCGGAAACCAGCGCGGCCTGAAGCGCAGATTCACCGTTCTCTTTCGGCGCCTCGGGGGAATTTCTCGCCAGTAGCGGCTCGAACGCGGCCTTGAACAGCGCCGGCACAAACGTCCGGGGCACCTGGCCGTCGTAGCGCTTCGAGTCCAGAGCCGATCCGGCGCCCTCGGCATCGATGGCGAACATTTTCACGCCGCGCAGACTCGGGGTCGCGCGCAATTTGTCCGCCAAGCGGTCGCGGTTAAAGACGCCGAGCTTAGTGCTGGCGAAGACAAACTCCGGCAGATAGTTCAGCGCGATGGCCAACGCCTGCGCGCCGTTGCTTGCTTCCAATACTTGATATTCTTGGCCCAGCGTCGAGACAAAAAAATGACGGAAGTTGGCCTCGTCGTCGGCGATCAACAGGACCGACTTGCT
>JBGTCC010000418.1:0-3312 GCA_041749055.1 Thermodesulfobacteriota bacterium
TTACAAGCACAATTAAAAAATGCGCAAGAATCATGCCCGCCAGTGATAATTTTCTGAGCGTAATTACTATTGAATTCATATAGAATAGCGGTCACCTTGAGAGGTACGGGGGCGCCAATGTTTACCGCGACTGACAAGTACCCAGCGACAAATTTGCAGCACTGGGAATCGCGTACCATGGCCGTCGACGGGTCGAGTAATTTTTCTCGTAAATCAATTGATTTATAGGCGCTAAAAAATAACCAAGTGGCATATCTCTTGCCGTTTTTAATTCTGAGTTAACAGTAGGATTGCGCGTAGGAACAACCACCGGAGGAACAGGAAACATGAAAATCCCCTTGCAGATTACTTTCCGTCATATGCCGCCATCGCCGGCCATCGAAGAAAATATTCGCGAGAAGGCAGCCAAACTCGACGAACTGCATGATGGGATCATGGGCTGCCGGGTGGCCGTTGAAGCGCCCCATCGCCATCACCACAAAGGCAAAGCCTACGTGGTGCGGATCGATTTGACCGTTCCCGGAGGGGAACTGGTCATTAACCGGGAGCCAAAACGATTGGTGGCGAAAAAAGCCAATGGCGCTGACGACCCGGAAAGAGATTTCGCCGAGCTACACGAACCGAGCAAGCATGCCGCCCATGAAGATCTCTACGTCGCCATCCGCGATGCCTTTAACGCTGCTGGCCGAAAGCTCCAGAATCATGCGCGGCGCCGGCGCGGCCAGGTAAAAGCCCATGAACCGCAGCCGGTGGCTCGCATCGCCAGCTTGCTGCCCATGGAAGATCATGGATTTCTCCTAACGCCGGACGGACGCGAAGTGTATTTTCACAGGAACAGCGTGCTGGCGCCGGGATTCGATCGTCTAGAGATTGGCCATGAAGTTTATTTTGCCGAGGAACTCGGCGACAAAGGGCCCCAGGCAAGCACCGTGCGGCTGGCGGGTAAATAATTCAGGTGACGCCGGGGGTGATTCATGTTCGATGAAGTTATCGTCTGCCTCGACGGCTCATCCCTGGCGGAAACCATCCTGCCCCTGGCGCACGCCATGACCAAACCGTCGAGCGGCAAGCTAACCCTGCTGCGAGTCGTCGGCGATGAAGCTGAGCTCATCGCAGAGGAGTCTTATTTACGCGACTGCGCACGCCAGTACGCCGCGAGGCTGAGTTTCGTCATCTCGGCGGACCCGGCCGGCGCCATCGGCGCTGAGCTGAAAAATAACCCTCATGCCATCGCGGCAATCACCACACATGGCCGGACAGCCTGGGCCGAAGCGTTTTTAGGTGGCGTGGCGTTCCAGGTGATTCGCGAATCCCACCGGCCGGTGCTGGTCTACCGTCCGATAGCGAAGACTGGCGAGGCACCGGGGCAGATCGACACCATCGTTATCGCCCTCGACGGCAACGCCCTTTCGGAAAAGATCGTGACCTACGCCGTGCCAACGGCTCGGTCGTTGACAGCCAAGCTGCTTTTAGTTCAAGTTCTGCCGGTGCAGTCACCGGCAGCGCTGTTACCGAGCCATGGGGAAAACGATGTCAGCGAGTCGTCGTATGTTCATAGTAAAGCAGCGGAGATCAAAAAACAGTATGGCATGGACGCTCAGTGGGACGTGCTCCATGGCGATCCGGCCGGCGCAATCTGCCGCTACGTCAACAGCAGCCCCAATACACTATTAGCGATGACCACCCACGCACTCCCTGGCATCGAGCGCGCCATCCTCGGCAGCGTCGCTGCCGCTTGCGTACGCCGCGCCGCCGTTCCCCTGCTGCTCTACTGGCCAAAAGACGAATAGAGATTGCTGCCAGTGACCGAGGGTTGAGATAGAGACCGGTCCTCTCTGTCTCTGTCTCTGTCTCAATACTCTTTCAATCCCTTGAGCGATGCCGCCAGCGTCTCGTTGGCAATAAACGAACGGTCCATCGCCCTGCTCAGCACCAGCGAGAGAAAAAAGCCCGACGCGCGGTCGAGGGCGCCGCAGACGATCAGGACAGTATTCGACAAAGCGAATCCGGCGGTTGCCGCGGCCAGACCGGCGTAGGAATTCAACAAAGAATCACCACCGGCATCGCCGCGGCGCAGCTGCTCGACCTCGAGCATACTGGGCCGCTGTATTTTGACCAGCAAATCGTTTGTTCGAATAGCCGTTGGGCGGAGGATTCAAGCCTGGCGCCGCCCGTGAGTACTGAGTACTCGTCGTCCCAGAACCCTGCGGCCTGGCCCGCCCCACCCTCTACCAATGCACTGATTTGGTCACTGTCAGCCGGCGCACGCCTCGGCCACCAGGGCAACCCGCCGCTCGCCCGGGAGCACTTCTTCAGCACGCCACAATCATGCGGCCTGCCGATGGGCTGTGCGCCGTCCTCGCTTATCCGTCGACGCTGGAGGAGCCGCCGATGCGAGTAAACCGCGGCGCACATACTGCGGATCGAGCGCAAGTAACTCACAGACGTTTTCAAAGGAGAACAACCAGTGGTTGCCTTCGTGCATGAACCACTCTTCGACCTCGCGAAAGCGCTCTTTGCCCGAACTGTCACGCGCACCGCGATGCTTCTGAAAGAGATGGATCGCGTCTTCAAGCATTGCCAGCAGTAAAGATTTCTCCGGCTCCAAGTGCTCACTGCGGCGGAAATTATCAAAATAGCGTCGTTGATCATCGCTCTCGTTGCCAACGATCGCAAAGATTGCTTTGTCCGTGGTTAGTCCTCCTCTGAGCCCCCCCTGCCATTGGGCTCCGTGCGTTCCACTGTCAAGGCGTGGTCGCAACGCCTATGCCATGCGATTTAGTCGTTTGCCGGCGTTATCCTTCTCAACCGTGCGACGATCGTCAAGACTTCTTCTCAACTGTAAGAAACCGCTGTGAAAAATCGCTGACTGCGGATTGCCAATGTGCCACACCCCAGGGCGTATCATGATACGCCTCAACATCCGGACTGGGAATTTTTTTTGCGTTCTCTGCGGTTAATTTTGTGCTTCCGATTCTTCTTCGGTTGCGGAGGCGCGATGATCGACAGAACAGCGGTTACGGACATGGCAGACCAAGACCATGGAAGCGCTCACAATCGACTCCAATATCGATCGTCTCACCAGGCGGCGCGAGCAATTGCTGACGACGCTGCGCCATCTCGACTGTCAGCAAATGGAAGTCAAACACAACACCGACTGGGTCGATCAGGCCGCTTCCGAAAGCCGCATCGCGTTGCTTGACGGACTGCGCCACGATTACCGCTCGGCGCTGACTAGGATCCACCGGGCGCTCGAGCGCATCGCCAATCATCGTTACGGCACTTGCGCGGCTTGCCACGAACCCATCGAGC
>JBGTCC010000419.1:0-6198 GCA_041749055.1 Thermodesulfobacteriota bacterium
GACCGGCGGTCGCCCTTGCCCTCATCCCTGCCTGCTCCCAGAGGGAGAAGGGGTAACTCCCGAGTGAGGACGATACTACGAGAGACCTAAAATGAATGAAACGTTTGACTTGTTACTCACCGGCGGCAGGGTGCTCAATCCGGCGACCAAGACTGACGAGAAACTCGACGTCGGCGTCAAAGGCGATCGGGTCACGGCGATTCAAGCGAGCATTCCGCGCACCGGTGTCAATCGCGTCATCGATGTTACAGGCTGCTACGTGACGCCGGGCTTGATCGACTTTCACGTGCATAGCTACTTGGGTGTGAATCCCTATGGCTGCGATCTTGACGAACTATGTTTAGCCACCGGCGTGACGACGACGATGGACGCGGGATCGGCGGGGCCGGTGAATCTTCTGGGCTTTCGCAAACTCGTCTACGAAAGATCGAAGACGCGCATGATCGGCTTCGTCGCGCTGGCCCAGCATGGCGTGTTGAACGAACCGGGCGAGTTGATCAATTTGGGTTTCGCCGATCTCGACGGTTCGGCGCAGGCGGTGATCGACAACCGCGACATCAGCGTTGGCATAAAAGTTCGTTTGCACAAAAAATCCATCGGCGACAACAGCCGCGAGGCGTTACGCCTGGCGATAAAAGCCGGCGAAGCATCGCGCACGCCGATCATGGTTCACGTCGGCAGCACGGCGATCGGCATGGATGAGATAGCCGATACCTTGCGCCCCGGCGACATCATCACGCATTGTTATACGCCGCAAAAGCCGTCGATCCTCGACGACAAGAACCAACTGCTGCCACTGGTGCGCAAGGCCAAGGAGCGCGGCGTTATCTTCGATGTCGGCCACGCCGGCGGCCATTTCGATTTCGCTCTCGTCGAGCGCGCCATGGGCGAGGGGATCATCCCGAATATCATCAGCTCGGACTTGCATGGGCGCTTGAGCCAGCCGGGATTTGGCATCGTCGGCGATTTACCGACGGTGCTGACTAAGTTCCTGCCGCTAGGTTTGAGTTTCAATGAAATTATCGCCAAGTGCACGGTGGACGCCGCTCGAGCGGTTGGCTGGCAAGACCGTATCGGCAGCCTCGAAGTCGGCCGCGAAGCGGATATCGCCGTCCTGCAAGTCGTCGACGGCCCGGTCAGCCTGCGGGATTCGGTGGGCGCTGAAAAAGTCCACAAGCAACGCATTGCCGCGAAGTGGACGGTGCGGGCGGGAGAAGTGTTTCAGGGCAGGGGATAAAAAGATATAGCCCGTTCCAGTCATTCAAAACGTTCAAGCCGTTCAAACCGTTGACGGAAGAGAATCGGAAGCGGATATCAACCGCAAAGCACGCAAAGAACGCCAAATAAGAATAGAAGTTTGTCAGGGTGCGATTATCGGTTGGAACGGCTTGAACGGAACGAAGTGATTGAACGGTTTGAACAATGGAGGGACGCTTTATGGCTGCTACATGGGAAAAAATAAATGCTGACGGTTCGAACATGCGCACCTACGTGAGTGCGCCGGAGGGTTCGGGTAAAGCTCCCGCCATCGTCGTCGTGCAAGGGCAGACCGGCGTCGAGGATTTTGTTAAATTTTCAGACATGGTCGCAGGCGAGGGATTTGTCGCTGCGGCGCCGGATCTTTATCATCGCGATCCGCCGGACTGCAAGGACGACGCACCGACGCGGCGCATGCGGCTGCGTGATGCAACCGTGATTCAAGATGTCAGTGCTACTGTCAATTTTTTAATGTCACACAAGTCCGTCGATCCGGGCAAGATCGGCATTGTCGGCTTCTGCATGGGCGGACGGGTTGTCTATCTGATGTCGGCGGTGAATCCCGATATCAAGGCTGGTGTGATGTATTACGGCAGCGATCCGTTTTCATCATGGGGTGAGGGTCCGTCGCCTTTCGACCGCACCAAAGATATTCACTGCCCGATCATGGGCCATTTCGGCGAGGACGATAAGAATCCCTCACCGGCCGACATGCGCAAGCTCGACGCCGAGATGACCCGTCTTGGCAAAGACCACGAATTCCATTCCTATGCTAACGCCGCTCACGCCTTCGCCAATTTCGGCTCAGGCAATTACCGCGAGCATGCAGCGAACGCTTCGTGGCCGCGGACCTTCGATTTTTTCAATAAGCATCTCAAAGGGACCTGAGACCGATTCGTTCAAGGCGTTCAAAAAGTTCAAGCCGTCAGAGCAAAGCGCGCACGAGTTGCCATATGACGACCACGCATTGACACTGGAGTCCCAACTGTACTAAACCGGCCGAAGAACGGGAGGGTCCGAGATGAAACGCTCGCAGGATTTTCCGAGTTATTTGCCAATTAGCCGTCGGGTTGTAGACAGTGCCCTTATCATTCTGCTGGTCATTATGATTCCTTCTGTGTCTTGGGGGCAGGCGCTCAAGAAGGTTCCCTTTCCTTACTCACCCATCGGGCTCAACTGTCTCCCCTGGTTTGTCGCCAAGGACGCGCGCATTTTCGAGAAGCATGGAATCGACTTCGATCCGGTTTTTGTCGGCGCTTCTTCGGCGCTGTTCAACGCAATGTTATCGGGCGCGGCGGATTTGGCGGGGTCGGGTGGCCCGGCGGTGATATCGAACATCCTGCAAGGAGGAGACATTATCCACATCACCGCCATGGTGCCGCGTTTTACGCAATCGATCATGGTAAAAGCGGAAATTAAGAAACCCGAGGACATGGCAGGCAGGAAGATCGGGGTGAGCCGGCTGGGCACCGTAACTCATTTCGCCCTGCAAACCTTGCTGGATGGTTATGGCATCAAGAACGTGACGATTCTCCAGATGGGCGGCCAGCCCGAGGCGTTTGCGGGTTTGAGCCGTGGCTCGGTAGATGGGGCGGTATTTTCACCGCCATATAACTTTCAGTTGAAGAAGCAAGGGTACAACGAACTCGCGTCACCGAGCGATCTAGCCAAGCTTACGGAATTTATCACCAACGGCATCGTTGCTCGCCGATCGGTTGCGGAAAAAGACAAGGACACCGTGATTAAGACAATCAAAGGCACTGCCGAAGCGATAAAGATTATCCAGACCGACAGGGAATTCACTAAGAAGGTGATGAGTAAGTGGATGCCCATGAAAGACGCCGATCTGGTGGAACAATCGTACCGCTTCGCGACGGAGAATTATGCCAAAGAAGGTATCGTCCCGGAGGCGGCGCTGCGAGGCATGGTCAAGCAAATGGTCCAGAGCAATCTCGTCGACGCCAAAATGGCCGCGGCCACGCCGCTGACGGCGTATTATGACAATCGCTACGTCGAAGAGGTGAAGCGGTCAGGTTTCTTCGAGCAGCTGTGGAGATAGAGATTCGCCGGGTTCAAAAAGTTCAAGCCGTTCAATTCGTTTTCGCAGATTAGTACTTATTACCTGTAGAGCCTATCGAAGAATCCTTCCTTCTCCAGTTCTGTGACGATGGTGTCGTCGACGATGTCGTCGACTTTGAGCGTTGCGCCAGGTTTCCGTGCGACGGCTAGTTTTTGACATCGTCATCGGTCCTCCGTTTGGCGGCGATAGTAGTTAAGGATTCTGTCGCGGTCAAGGTGGCGTTGACGATGGCAAGGAAGGTCGGTTAGTCTTCGATTTGAAGGAGATCCATTATGCTTTCAGCCATCGTTCTGTTGAATACCGATCGCGATAAAACCAACAAAGTTGCTGAGGACCTCGCCGACATGGATGGCGTCACCGAAGTCTACTCGGTGGCGGGGCGCTACGACCTGGCGGCGATTGTGCGCGCGAGTGACAACGATCAGCTGGCGAAGGTGGTGACGGAAAGGATTCGCGCCGTCCCAGGGATCACCAGCTCGGAGACCTTGATCGCGTTCCGCGTCTACTCGCGGCACGATCTGGAGCGGATGTTCTCAATCGGGATGGAGCAGTCATAGCTCTCCTCCCGGCGCCTTAGCAGGCTGCTGAAAAAAGCACAGTAAGAGAATAAATTGTGTTGAGGGGAGAAACTTTTGCTGGGAAATCATGCGCTGATGGTACCACGATGAGCTTGACGGACGGAAAACCCAGCGTGGATTGCTCTACAAACAGGCTTTGGAGTGCTCGTGGCATGTCTTTTAGCCTTACAGCCAACCCCTTAGACCGCCAACTTCGCCATGCGCACCAGGTTGTACGCCGCACCCACCCACCAAGCCGCCAACTGGGTTCGGTCCACTCCCCGATAACGCGTTTTGCGAAACCCGCCCACCGTCTTCATCCAACCGAAGATCTCCTCTATTCTCTTTCGTATCCGCTGACTCGTGCTGTAACTTTCATGGCGCGTGGTGCGCCCATCGATGGCCGAGCCGCCTTTACGTTTGGTGTTGGCGGCGACATGGGGGACGATCTTGCGACCGCGCAACAAATCGACAAAACCCTGGGTGTCGTAACCCTTGTCGGCTCCCAACGATTTGACTTTCACGCCCCTTCGCCTCTGGCGCTTGATCATCTCTTCGGCCGCTTCGCGCTCCGCGCTGCCGGTGGCTTGAGTGACTTGCAAATCGACCAACAACCCACTTCGATTCTCCATCAACGCATGGGCCCCGTAACACAGCTTGGCCTCTTTGCCAGCTCCTTTTTTAGCCAGAAGACTCTCGGGATCGGTTTTCGACTCATGGGTATCGTTGCTGCGCTTCTCACCATGAAAATCCACCCAGCGGTTGCCAGGATCGCCTGGATCATCGTCCCTCGGTTGAACTTCTCCTTTGGGGCGAAAGCTCTTAAGGCTAGCCCACGCTTCGATCAGCGTGCCGTCCACGCTGAAATGATCCTCGCTCATCAGACCGGCTTGTCGCGCTTGGTTGACCACGGCATCGAAGAACAATCCTCCGACTTCATGTGCCATCAACCGCTCGCGGTTTTTACTAAACACCGTGGCATCGAAACTGTTCTCCTCCAGCTCCATGTCCAAAAACCAGCGAAACAGCAAATTGTATTGCAACTGCTCGCAGAACTGCCGCTCGCTTCGCACCGAATGAAGCGCGATGAGCAGCAGAGACTTGAGTACTCTCTCTGGCGCGATCGACGGCCGTCCCACCTGCGAATACATCCGGTTAAACACTGCCGACAACTTCCCCAGCTGCCCATCGGCGAGTTGTTTGATCTTTCTCAGCGGATGCTCTCGGGGAATGCGATCTTCGATCGAAATGCACGCCCACATGCTCGTTTGTTTGTCTTGCCATCCACGCATCATCGCCTCCGAAGATTCAATCGCGGGCATATTAACACGCGTGGCGCTTTTCATGTTACAAGAAATTCTCAAACTCGGGGTTTTTCAGCAGCCTGCTAGCGGGTGCTTGATAAAAAAACCGGGGGCAGAGCGATGATCTTTCACTCTACCCCCGGTTACTTGAGCGATTGACGTTGACTGTTAGCGGGTTTCGATCGATTTAACTCTGACATCACCGCCGCCGCGGTCGTCAAACATAACTTTGACCTTGGTACCGTCTTTGAGCATATCGGCCTTATCTTTGGCATCCGCGCTGCTAACTTTGGCTTTTTGCTCCCAATCTTTGCCCTTGACGCTGAGCATTCTCGATTCCTTGTCGTAACCCGAAACTGTGCCGTTCTTCTCCTGGGCAAAGGCTGCCGCTGGAACCAGCGCTAGTGCCAAGAAAATTCCCATCACTTGTTTACGTAACGTCATCGGTTTGTCACCTCCTTTCGATAGAAATTGCGCCTTCGTTTTGGAAGGGCTAAGACGTACTTCTAGAACAAATTCGAGTTCAGTTTAAGAGTTTCCACATTGGCGAAGCGGGATACACCCAAATATACAACTTTAGTCGCATGAGGGGGTTAAATCGGTTTAGCGCCGGCGCGCAATTTTGACGATCGCAGGCAAGATCAGCAGCACAAACGATAAGGTGAGGATGCTCGCCGAGATCGGGTGAGTGAAAAAAACTGACGGGTCACCTTGGCTGATCGACAGGGCGCGGCGGGCTTGGGTTTCGGCGAGGGGGCCGAGGATCAAACCGATTATAGCCGGCGCGACGGGGATGTCCCAGCGGCGCATGGCGAAACCGAGCAGGCCGAAGACGTAGAGCGTGATTAAATCCACCACCGACTGGTGCAGACTATAGGCGCCCAAGGTGGCGAAGACTAAAATGCCAGCGTAGAGCAGCGGCTGCGGGATGGTCAAAACCTTCACCCACATACCGACCAACGGTAAATTTAAAATCAGCAGCAAGACGTTCCCGATATAC
>JBGTCC010000420.1:0-13144 GCA_041749055.1 Thermodesulfobacteriota bacterium
CAAATATGGCTGAAATAAGAAATATGGTTCAGATCGAGTCGCTGGAGAAGTACTTCGGCGAGGACAAGGAAAGAGTCCATGTCCTCAAGGGCGTGTCGCTCAACATTCCGGAAGGATCGCTTTATACCTTCCTCGGTCCCAGCGGTTGCGGCAAGACGACGACGCTACGCTGCGTGGCCGGCCTGGAACGGCCGGATGGCGGCAAGATCAGTATCGGCGGCCAGACGGTGTACGCCTCAGGCGAACGGGTCTACGTGCCGACTAACAAGCGTCCCATCGGCATGGTATTCCAGTCCTACGCCATTTGGCCGCATATGACGGTGGCGGAAAATGTCGCCTATCCGTTGACGATCCAGCGCAAGTCCAAAGATGAGATTAAAAAACGGGTTGGCGAAGTTTTGAAAATCGTCGGCCTGGACGGATTGGAAGACCGGCCGGCGCCGAAGCTCTCCGGCGGGCAGCAACAGCGCGTCGCCTTCGCCCGGGCATTAATTAACGAGCCCAAGGTCATGCTTCTGGACGAACCTTTGAGCAACCTGGACGCCAAGTTGCGGGTGCAGATGCGCTCGGAAATCAAAGCGCTGCAACGCCGCACCAACATCACGACCATTTTCGTCACTCACGATCAAGCCGAAGCGCTGGCGATCTCGGACCAGATCGCCGTCATGCATGGCGGCGTGTTGATCGAAGTCGGTGCGCCGCACCAGCTTTATACCCGGCCCAAGCGGCGCTTTACCGCGACGTTTCTCGGCTTGACTAATCTGATCAATGGCAAGGTGCTGGAAGTCGACGGCGACTCCCAGCCGGGCAAGATGCAGACCAAGAAGGGCATTTTGAGTTTCATTCCCGCGCCCGGATTGAAGAAAGACCAAGCCGCGGTGATCTCGATTCGCCCGGAAAACATCCCGCTCCATAAGGAGAAGCCGCAGGGATTGGAGAATGTCGTCGACGGTATCATCACAGAGGCGATCTTCATGGGCGATTCTTATCAGTGCAAAGTCTCTGTCGGCGATGATTTAGTGGCGGTGCATACCCATCCCTTTAACGCCGTGAACGTTGGCGATACTGTTTACCTCCATCTCGACCCGGCCAGCTGCAACGGTCTGCCGGCAGACGATAGAGAGGGTGTTGATGAATCAATGTTGGGGGACTAGAATGCCCCGCAAAAGCGGAATCTGAAAGGAGAGTTATAATGACAGCACTAGAGGCGAGAAAATTAGCCGAAGACGATATGAAAGCGGGGAAGACCCCAAAGTACAACGATCTGCGCGATTGGTTGGAGATCGTCGACAGCATGGGCGAGCTAAAAAAAGTCGACGGCGTCGACTGGAATCTCGAAATGGGCACCCTCGCCGAGATCTTCGCCCACGAGTCCAAGGACGCCCCGACACCGGCGGTGCTTTTCGACAACGTTCCCGGCTACCCGAAAGGTTTTCGTACCCTGTTCGCTCAGAACGCGTCGTTCAAGAGAATGGCGCTCAACTTGGGCCTGGACATGAGCTTGTCCAATCTGGATTTGGTGCGCGCGTTCCGCCAGAAGTTAGTCAATCTCGAACCGATCAAACATAAAGTCGTCACCAAGGGACCGATCCTGGAAAATGTTGACTCGGGCGATAAAGTAGACTTGCTCAAATTTCCTGTGCCTTTCATGCATGAACTCGACGGCGGCCGATTTATCGGCACCGCCTGCTTGGTCACCACCCGCGATCCCGATGAAGGTTGGGTCAATTTCGGCGCCTACCGCGGCATGGTTCATGACAGCAAGAGTATGGGCCTGTATATTTCGCCCGGTAAGCATGGCAGCATTCAACGCAATAAATATTTCGAGCGCGGTAAGCCCTGCCCGGTGATCGTCTCCGTCGGCCAAGATCCGGTATTGTTCATGGTCTCCGGTAACGAGATCGATTACGGCGTTGGCGAGTTCGACTACGCCGGCGGCCTAAAAGGCGCGCCCATCGAAGTCATCGAAGGCCGCTCCACCGGACTGCCCTTTGCCGCCAACGCGGAAATCGTCATCGAAGGTTGGATGGATCCCACCGACCGTAAGACCGAAGGTCCGTTCGGCGAGTGGACCGGTTATTACGCCAGCTCGAGCCGGCCAGAGCCGGTCATCCGCGTCGAAAATGTTTATTACCGCAACGATCCAATTCTTTGCTGCGCCCGCCCAGGTCGTCCGCCGTCGGACTATTCCATCGCCAAGTGCATGGTGAAGGCGTCGTTGATCTGGGAACAGGTCGAAAAAGCCGGCGTGCCTGATGTGCGCGGCGTGTGGTGCCATGAGGCCGGCGGCGGCCGCTTGTTGAACATCATTTCCATCAAGCAGCGCTATCCCGGTCATGCCCGTCAAGCTATGCTGGTGGCGTCGCAAGTGCATGCCGGCGCCTATCTAGGCCGCTACGTGATCGTCGTCGACGAGGACATTGACCCGACCAACACCTTCGATGTGCTCTGGGCATTGTCCAGCCGTTCCGATCCGGTTGAGTCCATCGAAATTCTGCGCCGCTGCTGGAGCGGCCCCCTCGATCCACGCATCCATCCGTCCAAGAAGGGCTTCAACTCCCGCGCTGTGATCGACGCTTGCCGTCCGTTCGAGTGGCTGAAAGACTTCCCGCCAGTGGCCGAGTCGTCCCCCGAGCTGCGCGCGAAAATCTACAACAAGTATAAGAAGCTTATCGAAGGATAACGCGGAACTTCAACTGAAGTTGAAAAAGGGCGGCCGTGATAAACGGCCGCCCTTGTTTTTCGCTCTGAATGCCAGCCTCGATGATTGTTTATTCCCGCGTCCGTCCTGCCAACCCGAGTAGAATTTCTGAATTGTGGGAAAGCGAAATCTCAATTCTCCGGAAATTGGGAAAGAGATTGGCAATTTGGGCGATCTTACCCGTGAAATACCGGCTTCAGCACTGGCACTTCTCTTGCTGAATCTTCTCTCAAGATTCTGCTGAGTCGGGAATTGAATTTTGCAATTAGAGGGAGGGAGAAAATGTTCACCGACAAGATCGAACTGAAAGATTTCGACAAAATGGACCCGGAGTACAAGGATCTCTTGGGCCATGTGCTGACCATCCAAGCCGACTGCGAGATTGGCGGGCCGCATCTATACGTCGAGACGATGTTGCCGGCGGCGCCGACGAAGTTAGACCAACTGATCGTTGCGCGCACGGCGGCGGAGGAAATCGACCACTTTCGCAAAATCGCCCGCGTCGCCGGCGATATCGGCGTCGATGTTTCGTTCGTGTTGAGCCAGCCCAATGAGAAGCGCTTCGTCGACAGCTTTCGCGGTTTGATTACCACCTGGGAGGACAACGCGGTGTTCGGTTTCCTCATCGATCGCGTCGGGCGCTATCAGTTGGAAGAGTTCTACGATTGCAGCTATCTGCCGCTGCAGCGTATCCTGCCGGATATCGTCACCGAAGAGTTAGGCCATATTGAGTACGGTTATAACAAAACCTTAGAACTTATCGTCTCGGGTGACGAGGGCAAGGCTAAGGCACAAAAGGCGGTGGATTGTTGGTATGTGCGCGCTCTCGACATGTTCGGCCGAGCGGATTCGAAGAAGTCCGAGCGTTATCGCCACTGGGGTTTGAAGCGCCGCACCAACCAGCAGGCGCGCGAAGATTACATGAACGAGGTCGGTCCCATCCTCAAGCAGATAGGCTTGACGGTTCCCGATCCGAACAAGGGCCGTCGCTACATGTAAGAATAAATAAGCAGGAGGAATTATGCCGCAAGCAGTACCGAATACGGAAAAATTAGACGAACATCTGTTGGAGGTTGTGCGCGCACTGCACGGCGCGGTGAAGCAGGGGGTATCGCACAAAGAGGACCCCAAAATCATGGATAAAGCGATTCACGATAGTAAGGACATTCTCGATGTGATCATGGCGGGTAACGTCAAAGAATGGCTAAACTAGAATCGTGATCATGGCTCGTGTTCGGTTAAGCGCTCATGCGCTCCAACCCTGGTTGGTTAAGGCACGCCACTGCCGGCGATAATCAATCAGCGCAAAACAGAACGCGTGCGGCGGAAAAATATGAAGATCTCATTTCAAAACGAGAGGAGTTGAGGTAGGCTATGCCCCGGCCAAGCCCAATTTCCGCACCAAGTAGCTCTCGTAGATCCGGTAGAGTGTTTCCCTGGAAGCGATGTCGATCCATTCGTCGAACGCGTGCAACCGGCCTACGTAAGGGCGCGTCATGATGACCGGAATGCCGTGCCGGGCGATATAGCGGGCGTCGCTGCCGCCGTGCTCGCGAATCAAGCGCGCCGGCTGACCGGTGATTTCTTCGGTAACCTGCAAGTAGAGCGGGTCCGGCGCCAGACAAGTCGGTTCCGCGGAAACCAGGACGTGCATCTCCATGCGCTCGTCCAAGTGTCGCTGGATAATCCCTGCCATTTCGGCCACCGTGTGCGGCGCCGGGAATCGGATGTCGCAGCTCACCTCGGCCGAGCCGGGGATGCGGTTTGCCACGCGATTGGTCGTTTGAAACACCGTCACGGTGCAGGTTGGGTGCCAGTGTTCCGAGCCGTTCTTGAGGGTATCGAAGTGTGCGCGGAGCTTCGCCAGGGCATTGATGATCCGATCGCAGGCGTTGTCAGCGAGCCAGGGCCGGCTGCCGTGCCCGGCCGTGCCGTGGGCGAGGATTTTTACATGGAGCGTGCCCTTTTCCTCGACGGCGACTTCGTTGAGCGAACCCGAATCGGGAACAATCGCCGTACCGCAGCGAATTCCCACCTGTTCGAAAAGAAACCGAGCGCCGTGAATGCCGCCTCGCTCCTCGTCCGAGGTGATCGCCAGACCGAGCGACGCTCCCGGGTGACTCTCATGGATCGAGCGAAATACTTCGAGCAGTATCGCCAGCTCGCCCTTCATGTCGCCGGCGCCCGGGCCGTAGATTTTTCCGTCGCGCAGAGTTGAGTTGTAATCGGTGTCGGTCGGCAAAGAGACGACGTCGAGGTGCGCAAGCATCAGCACCTCTGGATGGGGGGTGTTATCCGGTAGAAAGACCGTACACGGCGCGCCATTTTCACGATAACGATGCACCTTGGTGCCGTCCGCGCCTTCAGCGTGGTTGATGATAAACTCCATGCCCCGGTCGATCTCTTCGGGGCGATCCACCGTGCTCGGAATGAGAATTAGATCCCGGGTCATCTCCACCAGGCGCTTGCGCAGTGATTCCGAAGAATCCGAAGTCGCCTCAGTCACGATCATATCCCCATTCCACCGGCAATTGCGTCCAGGCGCGATCAAGCAGCTCCGTGCAGTCGTCGATCCGATCGCCGATGCAGACAAACTGGCCTTTCAAGACTTTTCCTTCCTCGTCGGTGTTGAAATTAAACGGCAGGATGCCCGCGCCGCCGCCGGGGCGAAACAATACGCCGGTGCGCGCCATCAGAGCGATCAGGTCCGGCCCATCCATGGCCTTGCGGAAGGCGATATTGCGCATGAGCCATTCGCCCTTGGGTTTGAAATGGCGGGCGAGAAAAGCCGGATAAGTGGCGCCGGTCACGCGCGCGTTGATCTCACAGATAATCGTCTCGGGGCGCCCGTGGCGCTCGACGATCAAAAAATCCACGCTGCCCGTGCCGCGGTAACCCTGGCGGTGCAGCCAAGTGCCGGCGATGGCCGCCTGGCGCCACAGCTCGCTTGCCACTTCGGGGAATCGCCGCGCCACCGGCGGCGGCGACAGGTTGCCTTGATGCACGCTCTGCTCGCTCAAAATCTGCTCGGTGATATCGAAGAGCACGACGGTGTCGTCGTTCAGAAACATCTGGACGCTGGGCGAGGCAAGCTTGCGCATGCCGAGGACGCCGTCTTCGATCCAGCCCTGCACCATGCACGGCCCCTCGAAGAAAAGAAAATCAGGCAGGGCGGGCGTCTCGGCATCGTCGAGCGAGACGATGTTCATGCCGTATCCCGAGGCGCCGATCTGCGCTTTGACGACGGCCTTGCGATAACCGGCCGCGCGCAATTGACCGAGAGCGGCGAGGATCTCTACTTGATCGGCGGCGATCAAGGTCTCGAAGACGGGGAGGCGCTCTTCGACTTGATGGCGGTACAACAAGTACTTGTTGTTGCCGTTTTTGCTGCCGTCCAAAGTGCTGATGGTTTTTTTCCCCAACAGCTCGGCGATGCGCACCAGATTAGCGTCGGTGACGAAACCGTCCACCCATTCGGCGGGGTGCTCGCGCAGCTTTTGAAACAGCCGGTTCTGGCGCGCCGCATGCTCGGGATCGGTTGCCATGGCGATGCGGTCGTAGCCCGGTCGTTCAAGGATCTCATGCTGCGGCATGGACAGACCGATACTCTGAGCCAAATATTTCATCAGGCTCGGCTCGGGTGCGACTTCGAGCACCATCGCGTTGGGCCGCTGGCTGAAAAGCAGATCGAGGATCGCGATCACCCGCCCGCCGTAGGAGTGGGAGCCGGTAATTTCGTCCATCAGCTGGCGAGTCTCTTCCACGTTGCCATAGAAGATTGAGTGAATGTTAGAGAAGAACAGCACGCGCCGGTTCCACGACGGAGGCGGCTCGGCCGGTCGAATTTGTACGACGGGGTCGGTCATTGCAGTTTAACCATCTTCTAGTTCGGCAGTGCCAAACGCAAGATGCGTTGGATCAGGCGCTCGTAGGTGTAGCCGGCCTTCATCGCCGATTGGGCGAACTCATCGGCACGGTCGAGATTGGGATTAGGATTGGCTTCGAGGACGACGATTTCCCCTGCCGGCGTCACGCGCAGGTCGATGCGCCCGTAGCCGCGAATGCGCAGCGCGCGATAGACGGCTTTGCAGATGTTGGCAATGCTTTGGTCGGTGCCGTTGGGGAAGGGCTCGGCGAAGACGTTCTGAATCCCCCAGCGCTTGCGGTAAGCGTCGTCCCACTTGGCTTTGAAAGTGGAAAATCGCGGCTGGCCCTCGGGAATTTCGCCGAAGATCACTTCGCGATAGGGAAAGACGCGCAGTTTCTGGTTGCCGAGCAAGCTGACATAGATTTCCCGCCCCTCGATAAATTCCTCGGCCAAGGCCGGCTGATTCATGCGCTCATGGATGAAGTGAATGCGCTCCTCGAACGATGCGTCGTCTTCGACGAAGGAGTCCTGCGAGATGCCGTAGGAAGCTTCGTCTTCGGCGGGCTTGATAAACAGCGGAAATTTGAGACGGCTCGGCCGCTTGATCGTCGCGCCCGGCGAGTAAATCGCAAAATTGGGCACGCGAATTTTGTGATAGGCGAGCAGCTCCTTCGCCATGCCTTTGTTTTTGCACAATGTAAGTCCGGTGGGACTCGACCCGGTATAGGGCACGGCCATCATTTCGAGCAGCCCGGCGACGTTGCGGTCGTAAGCGGAGATCTCGTTGAAATGCTCGGTGAGATTGAACACGACATCTGGCGGGTTGGCTTTGATCTCGTCGACGATCAGCGAGGCTTCGTCCCAAACACCCAGGGTGCGCACTTCATGGCCGACTGTTTTCAGCGCCGCGATGACATTGGCCTCGGCGGCGAAATCTTCGGTTTTTAATTCTTTGCTGAAATCTTGATTGGCCGGCGGGGTACCGGCGCTGCCGAAGAGGACAAGAACTTTGTAACGTTTTTTAGCGCGAACCATTGATTAGGAGTCCTTGAACTTGCCGGTTAGACGATAATGCGCCGCCAGCGTCGCCAGATAAGCAGCGACCTCCACGGCGGCGGATTCTTCCCGGAGCCGGAGTTCGAGCTCGCCGCAGCGTTCGGTCAGCGCGCGCAACAAGCGGCTGATGGTGAACTTTGGCTCGCCGGTGGAGGCGGAGACGGCATTGAGGATCAATTTGTTCGAGCGCCGCAAAAAAACCGCGGCGCGCTCGCCCTGAGGCGAGCTGGCCGACTCGGCAAAGAGCCGTTTGAGATCGGCGTCGAAGAAGTCGGGAAATTCCTCGGCGTAGGTACGCCGCCGCCTTTTGTAATGGACTTCGAGGCGCGAGCGCAAACGCGACGCGTCGCTGATCTTGGCTTTAGAAAAAACCAGCGGCGGCTTCTTGGTAAGTTCCTGCATGACGCTGTCGACGTATTCGAGCTTTTCCAGCGCCTGCCAACCTTTGTATTGATGGCGCCAGTCGAGATCCGGAGTGAGCCAGATGGCAATGGTCTCGGCGAAGTCTTCCTCCGGATGGCTCTGCGCGTAATGGCCGTCAAGATGGCGCACGAAGCGCTTGCTGTACGGGCGGGCGCGAAAGCTCTCGGAATATTCCAACGACGGCGGGCCAAAAAGTTTTTGCCAACGCTTATCTTTGCCGAGCAGATAAGCATGGTTGAGCACATGGCCCATCTCATGACGCAACAGGCGCAGGCACCATGCTTCGGTGTCACCCTCCACTTCCATCATCATTTTCGCTTCGAGCCTCTTCAAACGTGGATGGGCGAGGTAAAAGGGGATGGCGATGGTCGATGCGCCTTCTGGGCAAAACCATTCATCGCCCAGATAGCAGATCGGTTTGAACGAAATGCCTTTGGCCGAGAGCTCGGCGTAAAAGTTTTCAATGCGCGATTCTAGCTCGCTGCCGGCAATCTTGAGCTTGAGATCGCAAATGCGCATCTGCAAGAGATCGTCGTCGCTCAGAGTTGCCAAGTCGAAACTAGTGTTGGCAGATTGTCCGGAAGGCGTCTTGCCTTTGTCGGATGAAACGTCCACTCGGCTACTTTAGCAGACGATGGGGACAGCGGCTATAAGGCGTTGGGGGCAGTGGTTCAGTTTCACAAGAATTTTGTAGGGGAGAGCCGGCGCCGGCCCTGAGCAACGGAGTCGAAGGGTGGTCGCCCGGCCGAGAGGGCGGACACATAGGTCCGCCCCTACATCCGTTCACGGCACGACGGAGCCGGGGCGCTGTGGTGCTTTGCCATCGAGTTCGTCCTCAATGGCGCCGTAGTTGTAGTAGGGATTCGACACTGACTTGCGGTATTCTTCCGGCGGCACGTTGCAGTAGACTTCGAGCTGGTTACCGTCGGGGTCGTAGAAGTAAATGCTCTTGGCGACGCCGTGGAAGACGGTCATGCGGATTTTGACATCATGCTCTTTGAACTTGCGGTAGGCTTCCTGCAGCTCGGCGAAAGTGCCGAGTTCGAACGACACATGCTCCATGCCGATCTGTTCGGGTTCCGGCATCGCCGCGCCCGGCTTGGCTTCGCGCAGCGCGAGCATGTGGTGGTTGTCGACGACATCAGTGCTGAAGAACAGCATGCCGCGGTCGTTCTCGCCGACCTGGGGGAACCCCAGTACTTCGGTGAAAAATTTACGCGATCGTTCAAGATTTTTTACTTTTAAAACCAGATGGCCGACTCGCTTGATTTTGAAGGACATGGCGGGGTTCTCCTTGGAGTGCTGGAGTGATGGACTAGTGGAGTGTTGGGATAGAATCCGATCCACTACTCTAATACTCCGTCACTCCATTTCTTCTCCTACATCGACAACATGACTTTACCGAAGTGCTCGCGCCCTTCCAGGTAGCGCTGGGCGGCGCGGGTTTCAGCTAACGGAAAGGTCTTGCCGATGCCGGCGTCAAACTTCTTCTCCTGGACCAGTTTTAGAATGATGTCGAGCTCTTTGTAATCATCTGGTTTCGTCTTCAAATAGTTGGTGATCGAAAAGCGCGTAGCTTTTTTATCGTCGGTCAGAGCCGGCGGCGGATCGGGAAGCGGTCCGAAGGCGCCGCCGATGGAAAACAGCCGTCCACCGGGCGCCAGCGCTTGCAGGCTTTTCTGATAGACTTCGCCGCCGATCATTTCGAGGACGACATCGACGCCGCGGTTGTCCGTGACCCGCATGACTTCGGTTAAAAAGTCATTTTCCGACACATCGACGGTTACGTCAGCGCCGAGCTGGCGCAGTCTGCGGCATTTAACTTCACTGCCAGACGTAGCGACGACTTGGGCGCCGAGATGCTTGGCGATCTGGATCGCCGCCACGCCGACGCCGCTGCTGCCGCCTTGGACCAAGAGCCATTCGCCGGCTTTCAAAGCGCCGTCGGTTTTCAGTCCGAACCACGCTGTCAGTGAGGCTGTCGGCAACGCCGCTGCCTGCGCGGCGGTCACGCCGTCAGGCACAGGCCGCACTTCGGCGACTTTCGCCACGGCGTACTCGGCGTAGCCGCCGAGACTCGGATAACCGACGACACGCTGGCCAACTCGAAATTCACTCACACCAGCGCCGAGCTTGGCGACAGTGCCAGCAAACTCACGACCTGGAGTCACCGGCAGCGCGTCAGCGGCGATTCGATAAGTGCCTTTGCGCAGGCCCAGGTCGGCGCGATTGAGCGACGCCGCTTCGACTTTGATCAAAACCTCCCCGGCCTTGGGTTCCGGCACGGCAACGTCTTCGAATTTAAGAACATCTTCCGACTGGCCGAATTCGTGGATGCGGATCGCTTTCATGGAAATATCTCCTAAATAAACTGCTTCATTGAATCTATCGCTCTATTTGAGCACGCCGGCGGCTTTCGCCGCATGCGTGGAAATGGCGTCCATCAGCGCCGGCGACAGGCAGTCGTACGGTTCCAGCTTCAACTCTTTCAGTCTTGCTCTCACGGCGCCCATGTTGGCGGGGTCGGCGCCGGACTCGATGATCGAGGAGACAAAGGCGGCGAACTCCGGCGGCGCCCAACCGGACTCCGACGAAAGTTCGGTGTGGAAGAAATCGAAGCCGTAGAAGGGATGCTTGGTGTTGTCGATGCGGCCGTACATATGCACGCCGCAGCCGCTGCAGGCGTAGCGTTTGATCGCCGCGTTGGCGTCGACCACTTTCAGCTTGTCGCCATTGGCGGTCACCGAGAGATTATCCCGGCTGGCGACGGCGACCTGGGAGAAGAGCGCGCCAGCCGGCTTCCAGCATTTGGTGCAGCCGCAGACGTGGTTGTGCGCGCATTGCCCCTTGATCGCTACCGCGACTTTCTTGTCGGCGCAGCGGCAGAGTAAAGTGCCGCCGGCGAAGTTTGGCGAGCCCGCTTTGACACCACTATCGACCGCGGGATGTATGGAAATTGCTTGTGCCATTGTGAGTTCCTCCTCTTTTCAAGTTTTCAATACGCTATCTTTAACACCAAACGTCAGGATGAGCGACTGGTTTTGCGCGTTCGCGCAATTGTTTTGTTAGGCGACTTTTTTGAGTCACGTGCAGCATATAAGGCTTCAGGATTTCGATAACATTGCTCGGTTTGTATTGTCAAAAGGGTGCTTGTCAACTTTATCATCTTGCAGATTCCGCCGACCAACGTAGACCAGCATTTTCCCGTTAGGTTCGACAATGAGTTTTCAAAAACTCACCATCGCAGTTTCCACGGGCTCAGGTTGACGAAATCAACTGCGCGGTAGTAGAAGAGCAGTGGAGCGCCATTTGTATTTCTTGCGAAGAAGCATCTTGTCGGAGACGAAGCCATGAAACGATCTTTCCCGGTTATCGATGCCGATGGTCATATTCTGGAAAAGGATCAAGAGCTGCGGCAGTTTCTCCCGCCTGAATTTCGCGCCGTGCCGGGGAAGCGCGAGTATCCGCTGTTTGCCTGGGACGGCTGGGCGCGCGGTGCGCTGTCTCCGACGAAACGCGAGCATCCGAGCGTCGAGTTGTGGCTGCGTTTTCTCGATGCAGCGGAAATCGCGCTCACAGTTCTCTATCCCAACGAAGGTTTGAATATTGGGTTGCAGCGCGATCGCGATTGGGCGGTCGGCTTGGCGCATGCTTACAATGACTGGCTGCATCATGATTTCTTGAGTGTGAGTCTGCGTTTCCAAGGCGTCGCGTTGCTCGCGGTGCGGGAGCCGCTGGAGGCGGCGAAGGAGCTGGAGCGCGCGGTGCGCGATCTCGGCATGATCGCCGGCATGTTGCCGGGGGTCATGAGCCCGATGAAGGGATTGGGCTTGCCGGATTTCGATCCGATTTATCAAATGGCTGAGAAGCTCGATGTGCCGCTCGCCGTGCATAGCGGCCCGGCGGTGGAGTTGGGCTTGGATCATATGAGGTCGTTTGCCGGCGTCTATCCGCTCAGCCACCCGTTCGCGCAGATGCAGCAGTTGACTAGCATGATGATCTACGGCGTGTTCGAGCGCTTCCCCAAGCTGCGCGTCGCCTATCTTGAATCGGGCTGCGGCTGGGTGCCGTATATGGCCGACCGTTTGGACGAGAGCTGGGAACACCGGCGCAAGCGCTGGCCCCACCCGACCAAGCAACCACCGGGCGAGATCATGAGCGGCGGCAATTTGTACTACGCCTGCGAACGGGAAGAGCGCACATTGGCGACGGTGGCTGATATCATCGGCGCGGGGCAATTACTGTGGGCGTCCGATTTCCCCCATGAACGACCCTGGGACGAGTTCAGCGGCGACATCGATACTCTAGTGAATCGCAAAGATTTACCGGAGGCGCTGCCGAAGCAGATACTTTTCGATAACCCGCGGCGCTTTTATAAGCTAACGGTGGATGGATAACTGACCGTTCAACCGTTCAAGGTTCAAACGTTCAACGCAAGAGTCGGAGTCTGACCTGAACCTTTGAACTTTTGAACCTTGAACGGGCTTCAAAATATTTGGAGGGAATGATGCGCGTACTGATAACCGGCGCCGGCCTAATCGGCACCCACACCGCAAAGGAATTGATCGATCGCGGCGATGAGGTGACGTTTTTCGACTTCGCGCCGCGGCCGGATTATATTCGCCAGGTGACCGGGAGAGATGTGCCGGTGCTGCGCGGCGATATCCGCGATCTGGCGGCGCTGGTGGATGCGTTTCAGACCGTGCGGCCGGAGTGCGTGATTCACCTGGCCGCGTCAGTAGGCGAGGCCAATATCAACAACGTCTATACGGGCTTTCAAATCAATCTAGTCGCTGCCATCAATGTCGCCGAGGCGGTGCGCCTGGCGGGGGTGCGCAGGCTCGTCCACGCCAGCACTCAGGCGGTCTATTCCGGCGAAGATCCCAAGGAGTTGCTGCGCGAGGACTCGCCGATCGATTGCCGCGAGCGGGTTTACAACGCGTCGAAGATCGGCTGCGAGCATGTGCTGCGCACCTATTCAGCAAAGCATAAAATCGAGTTGGCGCTGCTGCGCTTCGCCGGCGTCTACGGTTACTATTCGGTCGCCGGCGGCCCCGGTGTGGCGGTGCAGCAAGCGGTGTGGGACGCCATGGCGG
>JBGTCC010000421.1:0-7796 GCA_041749055.1 Thermodesulfobacteriota bacterium
ACACGGTGAATATCCACAGGTCGTAGACAATTTTAATTCCGCCCGCCAGCAAGAACGGCAGTCCTAATGCCGGCACCGCGAGAATCGCGCCGGTGAATAACGGCGCTACCGCGGCGCCGGCGTTGCGCGCGACGGAGAGCACCCCAGCCGACGCGGCCCGCTCGTCGGCGTCGACGACGGCCATTGTGTAAGACTGGCGCGTCGGCACGTCCATTTGCGACAGCAGGTGGCGTAGCAGCAATACGGCTACCGCCCACTCGACGTTCGGCATCAGTGGAACCAACAACAACAGAATATTCGACGGCAGGTGCGTAAACACCATCGTGTTGAGTAAGCCAAACCGGCGCGCGATCGCCGGCGCCGCGAGGAAAGAAAGAGCGGCGAGAATATTGGTGCCAAAGAAAATCCCGCCCAGGGCGTTCAGATCGGTTTGGTAACGGAGAAAAAACCAGTAAGCGACGATGCTCTGAACGATGAACGCGCCCGCGAAAGCATCGAGGGCGAAAAGCCCGGCGAGCTTGGAGACGATGGCGCGGGATTTTTCCAGACCGACCATGCGTGCTGTCGGTTGAGTTTTCTTCGGCGCTTCGACGTCAGGTGAGAGCAAGGTGAACAGCCCCGCAAGTAAAAGCGCCGACGCGACGTAACCCCAGATCAAGAATTTATAACCGGCAATCGCGGTCAACGAGAAGATCGAGGGCAGACTGACCGTCAACGCGCCCAGCGCACCGGCGAGGGAGCCGACCAGATTGTACGCCGAGAAAACCGCGGTGCGATTCCGCTCGCTGGTGGCCTGCGGCAAGATCGCTTGTTCGAGTGCAAGAAACGGCCCGACTTCTTTTCCCGATGGACTGATGGTGCCGAAGATCGCCGCGAGCATCAGGAGAATCGGATTGTCGCTGACGGCAAACACCCAGCCTGCGAGCGCCATCAGCAGCGCGCCGACGATCAGCAAAATCTTTCGCCCAAAGCTGTCAGCCACCGCGGTGATGACGATCGTCATCACCGCGCCGCCGGCAAGGGCCGCAGTGAATATCCAGCCGATCGCCGTCGTGCTTAAGCCGATGGCGTCGAGATAAAGTCCGAGGATGACGGAGAGAAAACCATAGGCCAACGAACGCACGCCGCAGGTGGCGAACAATAACCAACCATCCCGGGAAAGAACAAAGCCCATGGAACTCGCGCGGGCTCAGTTCATCGCGAGCTGCCGCTGCCCATGGAATTCAGCCGGCCGCCATCCACCGGCAGGATCGAGTTGGTGATGTAACTCGCTTTGTCCGAGGCGAGAAACAGCGCGGCTTCGGCGACGTCTTCCGGTTGGCCGATGCGGCGCAGGGGAATGATGTCGTATTCCGGTTTGCGGCTGCCCATATCCTTGGCACCGATCGGCGTACCGACCAGGCCGGAGATCAAACCGTTAACCCGGATCGTTGGTGCGAGATCGGCGGCAGCTTGTCGGGTTAGGGAATTCACCGCGCCTTTGGAAATCGAATAGGCGGCGCCTCCGGGGCTCGAACGCTCGCCCGAGCCGGCGGAAATATTAATGATGCTGCCGCTGCCCTGCGCTTTCATCATTTTGGCCGCATGTTGAATGCACAGAAAGTAGCCGGTCAGATTAATCGCCAGAATGCGGTTCCATTCTTCCAAAGTAGTGTCGAGGATGCCGCCTTTGCTCGAATGGGCGACGCTGTTGACGAGAATATCCAGGCCGCCATGTTTTGTCTTGATATGATCGAACATCGCTTTGACCTGTTCGGCATTGGACACATCAGCGGCGAAAAAATCGCCGCCCATCTCCTCGGCAACTTTCTTGGCGTCCGCTTCATGGCGCGAATGCACCACGACTTTAGCGCCCTCGCGGGCGAACGTCCGCGCGATCGCTAGGCCGATATTATGAGTGGAGCCGGTCACTAATGCGATTTTGTCTGCGAGCCACATGCGATACTCCTTGGGATATTGAAAGTCAGTAGCGATCTCAAGCACGAGTGGCGGGCAAGAATTTTTGCCGTAACGCTAATAATCAACTCACTGCTGCGTCTAACCGATTGAAATCTCATGCTGTGAGAAAATGGAGTCAATAATGACTCACCGTAGTTTCGCCCGCAGCGTCGGTCTTAGTTCGGCGATGGTCATGCTTCTTGCCCTCGGCGGCTGCTCAGGCCAATCGACTAAGCTAATTCATCCGCACAGCGGCGCCACCGCCGAGTGCAGCGCCAGCGGTTTCGCTTTCGGCGTCAGCATCGCCGACGGCATTGTCCGCGGCTGCAGCCGGGCCTACGAAGAGCGCGGCTACGTACCGTTGGAACGGCTCCAACCCGATGAGCGCGCCAGCCTAGAGCGGCGCGGCCTGCTGGGTAAAAATTAGTGTGAACAAATCCGTAGCGGCAGCGGTCGGCACAGCCGGTAGTCAAGCCGGCGAAGCTGGATCATCCGCCGAGCGAGATCATTTCGATTTTCCGATGGTTCTTGGGATCATAGCTCGACGAATTGAGCGCTGCCAGACGATCGGCTGAATAACGGTCGGTGCGCCCAGACCAGATCTTGGCGATATACTGGCCAACCTCGTCGTCGCTGGCATCGCTGCGTAGCTGCGCTTTCAAATCATGACCGACATCGGAAAATAAGCAGGTGACGAATTTCCCGTCTGCGGTAATCCGCGAGCGCGTGCAGCTTGAACAAAACGGTTCGGTCACCGAAGCGATCACCCCGATATCGCCCTGGCCGTCGATGAATTCGTAATCCACCGACGGCGCGCTGCCCTGGTCGCGGCCGATTTCCCGGAGCGGGTAGCGGGCGTGAATCGTTTCGATAATCTGTTTTTTTGCCACCAGTTTTGCCGAAGTCCAGTTGTTCGAGTTGCCGACATCCATGTACTCGATGAAGCGCATGGCAAAACCGTTGGCGCGGCAGAACTCCACCAGCGGCAAGATATCGTCGTCGTTGACGCCGCGCTCGATCACGGCATTGAGTTTGAGCGGCGTCATTCCAGCCGCTTTGGCGGCAAAGATTCCTTCGAGCACTTTGTCGAGATCGCCGCGCTTGGTCATGCGTTTGAATTTATCGGCATCCAAGGTATCGATGCTGACGTTCACCCGTTTCAGTCCGGCTTTTGCGAGGGCGTCGATTTGATTCGCCAACAGTGCGCCATTGGTGGTCAGGCAAAGGTCCTTGAGACCTTGCAGCGGCGCGAGTTTCTCGATTAATCGATGCAGGTCTTGGCGTACCAGCGGCTCGCCGCCGGTAAGGCGGATCTTTTCGACGCCGCGCTCGACAAAGAGCCTGGCGATGCGGGCGATCTCTTCGAAGGTCAAAATCTCTTTCTTATCGATCCACTGGTACGTATCCAACGGCATGCAGTAGGTGCAGCGGAAGTTACACCGGTCGGTGACCGAAATACGCAAATCCTTGAGCGGTCGATTGAAACTGTCGGTGAGCATTACGATAACTATGCAACAAAGGGGTAAGGGGTTCAAGCTCGCGCTATTTTCGCTGGAAAATCATTGCTTTGCCGGATTTGGCCGATCTGTTATCCTATTTCGGCAATGAGCCTGCGCCAGCAACAAATCGCCGTTTTTTGCGCCACGGTGGTAGTCATTTTCGGCCTACTCGGCGCCGGTATCTGGTTGATCGCCCAGCGCTTAACCGCCGAAGCAACCTTGCAAACCGCATTGTTAATGGCGCGCCAGGTTGAGATCGCCCTGGCCGATAGCCTGCGCGAACGCCCGGTAACCGTCCAGCGCCAGCAGCAGGCGCAAAAAGGCCCGTCGTCATTCTGGGGTTTTCTCGGCAAGGTGCTCGATGGCCGCCGCTCGGCACCATCCTCAACCACCACGACCACCCGCTACAGCGCGCCGCGCCATGACGAGGTCCGCGGCCTGATGCGCGCCTTCGTCGACCGGAGCGCCAGTATCGAAGCCATGTGGGTGGTCAACGGCGACGGGCAGTTGCTTTACACGTCAGTCCCTGGCGATGGCGAGAAGTCGCCGTCGACGCCGCTGGTCATGAATAAATTGCGCCAAGGCGAAACTTTCACCAGCACCAAACGCCAGGGCAAAAACGAATATTACGATGTTTGGGTTCCCTTGCAGATGCCCCAAGGGGTGCGCAGCCCCGGCGGCCTGCGGCTCTGGCTCAACCCAGCCGACTGGACTGCACTGCTATCCGGACTATGGCATCAGCTAACGTTACTGTTTGTTCTCGGCGGTGGCGTGGCGCTGGTGGCGGCGTTTCTGACCACGACGCTCTATACCCGCCGTTTTCGCCTGATCGCCGACACCCTGCGCCAAGCCGAAGCCGGCACCTACGCGGCCCGTCCGCAGTATGGTAGCCGGGACGAAGTCGGCGTCAGCTTGGACTTGATCGATCGCCTGGTCATGAAGCAGCGCAAAAACGTCGGCGCGCCCGCGCCGGTACAGCGGCTGGCCATTGCCGCACGGACACTGGCCCACGAAGTCAAAACGCCGCTCAACGCCTTGGCCATCCATCTCGAAGTTCTGCGCAATAAAGTTAGCGCCGATGACGACTGCGATGCGCAATCCCAGCGCTCGCTGACTGCCTTGGACTCAAGCATTCGCCAAGTCGACCGTCTGGTGCGCGACTTTACCGACTATTCCGCGCCGGTAACCATGGAGCGGAAACCGATCGACGTCGCCGAAGTGTTGCACACCAGCTTGGAAGCGATCGGTTCGGCGTGTCAGGCGAAGAAGATAAATTTAATCAAAGAACTCGACTCCGGCCCCTGGCAAGTTTCCGGCGATGCCACGCGCTTACGCCAGACCTTCGATAATCTTTTGCGCAACGCCATGGAGGCCCAGCCCGACGGCGGCGAAGTTATTGTCAGCGCTAAATCGGCAAGCGATCAGCTCATCATCGACATTAGCGACGCCGGCCCCGGCGTGGCGCCCGAGCAGCGCAGCGAAATCTTCGAGTTCGGTAAAACCACCAAAGTGACAGGCAGCGGCATCGGTTTGCCGTTGAGTCAGTTGATCGTCGAGGCCCACGGTGGCTCGCTAATTTATCACGAGCGCAACGGTAGTGGCGCGACCTTTCGTGTGCAATTACCGATGGAGGCAGTTGTTTAAATGGCCCGTCCACGTCCCACAGTTCTGGTCGTCGATGACGACACGGCGACCCGCCAGGGTTTAACCGTCTTACTCGACAGCTGGGGTTATCAGGCCAGCGAAGCCGAAGACGGCAAGGCTGCGCTGGCCGCTTGCGACCGGGAACTGCCCCAGGCGATCGTCACCGACTTGATGATGCCGGGCATGACCGGCTTGGAATTCGTCGCTGCCCTGGGCGAGCGCGTGCAGCAAGCCGCGGTGGTTTTCGTCACCGGTCAGGCGGCCATCGACACCGCGGTCCAAGCGATCAAGCTGGGCGCCTTTGATTACCTGTCGAAACCCCTGGAGCCCCAGCGCTTGCGCGAAGTGCTGGAAAAAGCCCTGAAGCAAATTACCCTGTCGCGTGAAACCGGCGCACTGCGCCAGCGGCTGGAATCGCCGCTCGGTTCCTACGGTGCCCTAATCGGCAAGTCGGCGCCCATGCGCAAGCTTTATCAGCAGATCTGCCAGATCGCCGCCACCAACGCCGCCGTATTAGTCAGCGGCGAGAGCGGCACGGGTAAAGAGTTGGTCGCGCAAACTTTGCACGATCTCTCGCCGCGACGCGACGGCAATTTTCTCGCGCTGAATTGCGCGGCGATCTCACCGACACTGATAGAAAGCGAGCTGTTCGGTCACGAGAAGGGCGCCTTTACCAGTGCCGTCGATCGCCACCTGGGCTGTTTCGAACAAGCCGACGGCGGCACGCTGTTCCTCGACGAAATCACCGAAATGGCGTTGGCGGTGCAGCCAAAATTCTTGCGTGTGCTCGAGGAAGCGCAGATACGGCGCATCGGCGGCAATAAAAATATTCAAGTTTCGGTGCGCGTCGTCGCGGCGACCAACCGCCAACCTCTAACGGCCGTAAAAGACGGCAAGCTGCGCCAGGATCTGTTTTACCGGCTGAACGTGTTTTACCTGGAACTGCCGCCCCTGCGCGAGCGCGGTGAGGATATCGAACTGCTCGCCGGTTATTTTCTCGAATCCTTCGCGGCCAAATATCATAAATCAAAACTCCCTTGGGCAACCGACTTCGGCGCCGCCCTGCGCAGCCATCACTGGCCCGGCAACGTGCGCGAGTTACGCAATGCCATGGAGCGCTTGACCGTGTTGACCAGGGGAACGAGTCTAACTGCCGCGGACTTCCAACAATTTTGCCTGTCGACGTTGGTTGAAGAAGCCTCCGATCTCGCGCCCATGTCCCTCGCCGAAGCCGAGCGCGTCGCGATCGAACGCGCGCTTGCGGCGACGGCTGGGAATAAGACACAAGCCGCCCAACTGCTCGGCATCACGCCGAAAACATTGAACGCCAAACTGACCCTCTACTCGCAAGAGTAATTTTTCCCCGGTCCTAACTTTTTTTCCGTTTCTATGCCGTGATGCCCACGCCAAGTGGTTGATTCTATTTCGATCTGCCTTTGGCATAGCCATTGCCATTGTCCCAGCCAGAAGTGGAAGCGCCGTGGAGAACAGTTGGGCAAACTCTGAGCGGGAGCGGAGCGATGAGAAAATATTTAAGAACTTTGCTGTTGCTGCAAGCGCTACTGGTAATTTTTGCCACACCCGGCGCCCACGCCATTCGTAGGGATCGGCGCGATGCCGAGCGCGCGAAAGCCGGCACTGAACAGCAACTGAATCGAGTGCACCAGATCATGCGGCCGCTGTTGCGGGCGACCGATCATAGAACTGCCGTTGAAAATGTTCGCCTCACCGTCGTCGATGAAGCCAAGATCAACGCCGCCAGTGGCGGCAACGGCCAATTCTACGTCACCACCGGCTTGCTGCGGCAAGCCACCGACGAGCAATTGCGCGGCGTCCTCGCCCATGAGATCGCCCATGAAGACCTCGGTCATCCGACTAAAGCGCAGGTTCTCGGCGCCGGTGTCGGCTTGGCTGCAAATTTGTTGGAAAAAGTATTTCCCGGTAGTGCCGCCATCGCGCCCATCGCCGGAACCGTGGTCACCGGCCACTATAGCCGGCCCATGGAATTGGCCGCCGACCGCCACGCCATCAAGCTGCTGCAGCGCGCCGGTTATTCGAAGAACACCATGGTCAATACCCTCGCCTGGCTGATGCAGCTTACTGGCGACACCGGCGGCGGTATATTCGCCACTCATCCGGCCATCTCGGAGCGCATTGAGGCCTTGCAGGCGCGCCGTTGACCGGTTGGTAATTTCTTCTTGGCAGCAGAGGTTTTTACCAAGCTTGACCTAAAACATCGATTCGCTAAGCGGTTGGAATATTGGCATTTTTCACTTGGCATTGGGGTTGCTTTATAGCTCCAGCAGAGAGTCAACGGCAAAAGGAGATAGCAGTCATGAATACCAACAGTCCGGAGAAAATCTTAGCACTACTTGCAGAAATGGCGCGCTGCCTGAATCAGAACATGGCTAAGGTAAAACTAACGCCGATTGATCCGGCATTTAGCGTTGGCCTAACCGCATTATCCGTGAACCCATCGAGGCAATCTTCCGAGAGCTAAAGTCGTGAAGCTGAAAAACCGTACCGTTGTTTTGCTGATCTTGAGTGCGCTGCTACTCAATGCCGGCAGCCGAGCCGCGGCCAAACATCACAGTAAACATTTCTCCAACCATCGCGGTGGCCAAGCCGCTACCGGGATGAGCGGCAATGCCAGCGTGAATAGCAACGCACAGTGGTCCGCCGATCCGACTCGCGGTTGGGTGCGGGCTGCAGAGC
>JBGTCC010000422.1:0-3320 GCA_041749055.1 Thermodesulfobacteriota bacterium
ATGCGCGTCCCCGGCGGCGGCATGGTGGCGCCCGAGCCGCCCAGCATTAGCGTCACCAACAGCGGCTGCATGGTGGTAAAATAATGACCGCGGCCGGCCAGCTCGATCTGCTCGATCAAGCGCGAGATCTTGGTGATGTCACGGGAGCTTTCCTTGAAGTAGCGAATATTATCAATCTCGCTGATCTTAACGAAGGCATCCTGCGGTGGGTCGGCGCCCGGACCGGGGTTGTGATAACAAGTGACCGGCAATGGACTCGCCGAAGCGACTTGCGTGTAAAACTCCATGAGCTCGGCGATGGTCGGCTGGCCGCCCCAGGGACGCAGCGGCATCAGCACTTGAATGAAGTCGCCTTTGACCTGGGCGGCAAACTCGGCGAGTTCAATAACTTCCCGAGGCGCCGGACTGGAGCAGCCCAAAATCACCGGCACCCGGCCGCCGATCATTTCCGTGGCGACTTTGAGCACTTCCTTGCGCTCATCGCGTGACAGCATGGTGTATTCCGCTGCTTCCACCGCCGCCACCGTGATCGCGTCGCAGTCGGGGATTAGAAATTCGATTTCCTTTTCGAGCGCCTGGTAATCGACGCGATCGTTCACGTCGAAGGGCGTCAAACAGGCGCCAATAATGCCGCTGATATGTTTGGTCGTTGCCATAAGCTAGTTCAGGCTCTTCAGCCATAAGTGAAACATTTATGTGATTAGGACTGTTTTGTTCACCACGAAGGCACGAAGGACACGAAGGGGTCGGATGACCTAGTCTCCGAACTTCGTGATCTTCGTGGTGGAAACCTTCTTCACAGTAACCCTGCGTACACCCCTAATTTAAAACTTCCGCGACGATACGCGCATGGCCGGCATCGCTGCCTTTGACCCGCAGCGGCAGAGCCAAGATGCGCGTGCGCTTGCCGACCACCGCAGCCAAGTTGGTGACGTTCTCGGCAATGAGAACGTTGTTGCCGAGCAAGGTTCGATGCACCGGAAAATCGAACCCCTTGGGCCGCAGCGGCGTCGGCAGGTCGACGGTGATGCAGTCGATGCCGAACATTTTAATGCCCTTCTTGACCATCCACTCGGCGGCGTCGACGGCGAGATATGGATGCAGATTGTAATCCGGGCTGTCGAACTTATCGTCCCAGCCGGTGTGGAGCATGAGGATATCGCCGCGATTGACCGTGACGCCGGATGCTTCTAAATCCTTTGCCGTCACCTCTTCGCCGCCGTTCTTCTTGACACTGATCACCGCGCCGGTGCCGACGAAGGCATCCACCGGTAATTCGTCAATAGATTTGCCGTTGGGCATGATGTGGATCGGCGCGTCGACATGGGTGCCAGCGTGACAGGGCATCGACAACTCAGTGACGTTCAAGGGATGGCCCTTTTCCAGGCTCAAAAACTTCGTCACGTGAACTTCCGGTAGGATCGGAATCTTCGGCATGCCGTCGTAAATCACCCGTGACAAATCGATCATTTCCATAGACATATCTCCTTGTTTACTTGCCGCCGCGCCAGCGCCCGTAGAGCGGATCTTTGTCGACGTAGGCGCGGACAATGCCATCGAACGCCAGCCAGAACTGGTCTAACGTTTTTAACACCGAGGCGCGCACCGCCACCTGCTGGGGCTCGGTCACGGCGTAGCGTTCCACCGCCAGCGGTCCGACCTTCATATGCTCTTCGTCGACGCCCATATGCAGCGTCCAGTAACGGATGTCTTCCGACTCGCGGTTAAAGCCATAATGGTGGGTGAGGCCGTTGACGATGCGCGTCATGCGCTCATTGGCCGTGCCTTCGAGACAGAATCCCTGGCAAGCATAGAGCTCCAGCCAGGTACGTTGGGACATCAACAGCTCGCGCCAGTCGAGAAACGCTTGGGTCTCCGGCGTCGGCTCGACACGGTCGAGCGCTTCCTTGTTGGCGTAACCGCAAGCTTTGGCGAAGCGGATGAACAGCGCCTTGTGGCTATCGGTGCCGGTGATCTCTCCCGTGCCCTCTTCGACGACGTTCTCGATCCACATTTTTTCCAACTCGGGATCGTCCGGGCAACGCGCCAACATCGCGGCAATCGGTTTCGGGAAGGGCTTGGGGAAAAATAAATAAAACTGGCCAATGAAGCCTTTAAGCGCTTCGCGGTCGAGCTTACCCTCCTCGATCATGCCGATAATCGGATGATTCTTGGAGTGCTTCGCCCGCACCATTTGCTGGATCTCTATTACGAAATCGCTGCTCGAAACTACCGCCATGGCAACTATCTCCTCGATTCTCGATAACTCATAAACAAGGCATCTGCCGCCGGCCCGATTCGCCCGCGCCTATACGGCACTTGAAATCAGCCTGGGAGCTTCAAACCATAGGAACACTTACCACATGAAGCAAAACCTGGAAAGACAGTCGGGCCACTTTATAGGGTCAATGCTGCTGGAGTTGAACATTCAAGGACAGTCACGATTTGCAGTTGTACTTGGCGATGGGAGACTTCGATCCACCCACCCCAAGGCCGGGGGTCGCCAGAATGGCCGTTATGGCAAAAAACCTAATCGACTTTATGAATATAAACATTCCCCTAGCTTGCTGCGTGCACCTCTTAAATGGGAAATCCTAAGGCGGCGAACATCCCCTTTGTCGCGTAGGGGTTAATGTTCCGTACGCGAAATGCGTTGTTTATTGATGCTGGGTTATCTAACCAGGCTTAGGGGCGCTTATTGGATAGCCGAATATCGTCTGAAAACCGTCGGCGGCACTAAATAAATTTCGTTATCGTTTTCCAGCGGAAACTTCCTACCCGTTTTGTGACAGAACGCGAGGTGCCCTCGAAGGGCAGCAACCTGGGGAGGGACAGAACGCCCATGATATAGCTCAGCGATGCTTTGCTTGCGGTCTGCGCCCTCTTCAATGTGGAGCCGCATGAGAATAGAATGATCGTGGCCGCAATCCTTGCAACGAACCGTTAGGTCATATGTCGGCATGGTGCATCCTTTCCCCGTGTCGCACTCTTATCGCTATACAGGGTGGCAATGCAAGCACAACAAGATTGGGAACGGCTAGGGATGAGCGCCTTTTATCACGATCCGGGCGGTATCCAGCCCGAACCGTTGCGCAAGTTGCTACATCTCGACAGCAGATTTATCCAGATGAAAACGCGCCACCTCGTGGACAATTCGGCAAAGAATAACTCGCAGCCGGCGTGAGCGATACTTGAGTTAGAATGCCCCCGGCGCGATTCGAACGCGCGGCCTCAGGGTTGCGAATCCTGCGCGATCAATGCTCCCCGGTGTTATCAAATCGTCTTCTTTAGGTAAATCAACTGGTTGCATGTTTCCCTGA
>JBGTCC010000423.1:0-13357 GCA_041749055.1 Thermodesulfobacteriota bacterium
AGTCTTCACCGTGAATGAAGAAGCCGCGCTCGAAGGATTCCCCATGATCACTGGTGATAATCAATAATGAGTTGCGAGTTTTCGGATTATCTCCGATGGCCTGTAGGAATCGCGCCAACTCAGAGTCCAAATATTCGATGGCCTCATCATAATGGTCTCGATGAGCGTCCACGTATGGTTGCAACGCGGGTGGATAGCGGGCGGCGTTGTCTGAAGAGATTTTCCATTCGGCTTCTCGATAATCAAGTTTAGCATACTTACCCCGAAAAGGCGCAGGCGTTTCGTAGGGACTGTGTGGGTCATGCAGGTGGATGGAAAGGAAAAACGGCTCCGGTAAATCTAGTAAAAGATCGGCAGCGCGATCGAGCGTTTCAGCCGCTGGGCCATAGAACAAAGTTCGTTCTGGGAAGCCAAGAAAAGGTAAAATCTTGCGTAATTCCTCGTACATTAGATTGCCTGGAAGTGTCGGATAAACCCCGTTGTCACGTAGCCATGAAAGCGTCAGCCGGCTGAAATTCGCATACTGTCCATAGACTAAGTATTTTGCTAATCCAAGGGAATTAAAGCTCGCCTCAAAATTACTTGTGACCGCCGCCGTCGTGAAACCTTTGTCCCGCAGTAACGCAACTAGATTTTCGCGGTTATTGTAAGGCGGTAAAAGCCTGGTCAGTCGACCGTGGGAGAATGGATGCTTTCCCGACAAAATGTTCGTCATGCTCACTCTTGTTGACGTGCTATTCGCGTACATCTGGGTAAACACGCTACTGGTTTCGGCAAAGCGGTTTAGAAACGGCGAAGTCGCTCTTCCGTAACCGTATAAGGACATGTTCCGTGCGCGCAGAGAATCGGCAACAATGAGCACCACGTTGGGACGAGGCTGAGACTCTCCATGCGGAACAGGCAGCCTGGCAGCGCGGCTAACCACCATTTGATTGGCCTTCAATACAGTCGAGTTATCCCACACCTTTACGGCTAGTATGAGCGTGGAAGCGATCAACACGGGAAGCGTGAAGGAATACCACCCATCGAGTAATGATGGATCGTTGAGTTTATCCTGCTGCAGCCAATTCTTTCGCCGGCGCCAAACCCATACCCCCATAAGGAGACAGACGACCAACAGCGTGTAGGTTGTTGCGTCAGTATCTCCAAGTATCGATGCCCAACGAAAAAGCCAGCGTACGAAATAGTATGCCGTCACCAATATCAGCGCCGCTTTGGCTCCAAGATCGCTCAGAGCGAGCACCCTCCTTTGGTTGACAAGCAGCGCGCTCGAACCCATGACTAAAACCGCCAAAGCCATCCAAAAAACTAACGTCGACAAAATCGCGCACCAATCGGCCAGCCGGTCAAGCAGCGGCTCTGGATCGTGGATTCCGAAGACTGCCATGAGCTGTAGTAACCAAAGATACACGATTACCGTGAGCCACGGCTGTAGCAATCGGCCGTATAGGCGAATGACACGTCTCATTTTTCGCAAAGAAAGAGCTTGCGATCGTCGGGATAGGACGGGAAACGGCGCACGCTTTTAAAGTGTTGTCGCAGGCACTTTTCCAGCTCGTCGGCATCAAAGTCATCCAGGGCGGGAACCGGACTAACGCCAATCTTAGCCTGCAACGGCTTGGCGAATTCCAGAAGCAGCCAATGTTCGCTTAACTCGGCAAACATCTCGCAGATGCGCGCCAACGGTATTCTTTGGATCGCCACCACGTGATGGATCACCGCCAGGCCCATGACCAATTCGCTCTTGAATCTTTCTATCGGCCCTGGGCAAGCAACACCACCCCTGCCCGGCGTTGGTGCCGCGCTAAAAACGTTGACCACCAGCGGCAGAATATTGGCACCTTTTCCGCGCGCCGATTGATGACAGTGCGCCAACGCCGCAATGTCTGACTCGCATGCCGTGACACGCGCGCCGCAGGTAGCGGCAAGTTCCGAGTAATGGCCGGCGTTCGCGCCGACATCGAGCACGCTGTTAGGGCGCAGTTCGGTGAGGATTTTGCCGACGGCTTCGTGTTTCCGCTGCCAGTCGCCTGGCGACAAGTCGGACTGAAAATATTTTTTATCTTGCGTTTTATAGTAACGCGCCCACTGACTCGTCACGCTCGGCAGTTTAAGGCTTTCGACGTTTCGCCTGAGCGAGCGCAGGAACTTAAGCTTGAGCTTTCCCTGCCCTGGTCCGCTGTTAGCCGCTTTGGAAATCGACAGGAAACGTTGCTGCATGTCATCCGGCAATTGCTCGAAGAGTTTGCTCACGGCTTTTGGAATCGCCACGCCGAGGGTACGCTGCGGATGGCGCAGCTTAAAGGATGCCGGCAAGGCGGCGAGCAAGTCGTCGTCGCTGACACCGCCGAGATAATCGCGCATGAGCCAACGCGCGATGTGATCCTCGCCCGCGGCATAGAGATACAAAGGAAAGAGAAAAAAATTGCGAAACTGCTGATAGGGCGCCCATAAGATATCGTCCCGCGCCGGGACGATTGAGCCGGCGTCGACATAGACGGGCTTAGTGCCGTCGAACAGGATATTCCACGGATGACCGTCCTGAAGCGTCAGTCCGTGCTCGGCTAAGCGAATGCAAAGATCGAGAGTCAGCAGCGCTGCGTCTTGGAGCATCGCCGGTAGCCATTCGTAACAATAGGATTGCACCGGCACGCGGCGGTGGCGCAAAACCGCCTTGCCCGATTCAGTAGTGAGGTAGGTCAACTCGCTTTCAACCAGAAGTCCATCCGCCATCAGTTTGCCGATGGTGCCATCGGCTACCAACTCGCGCCAGCGCGCGGCATATTCCGGTTCGAGGACGCGGTAAATTTCGCCGCGCCACTCGAACAGCCGGCCGTTAGGGTCGACAAAAGACTCGCTCATCCAGCGCTTTTCGTGGGGGGGAATTTGTTGTAACGAATGGGTCATCGCGGCAAGTCAAGATCGCGGGGGAAAATCAGATTTAAGAATTGTGCCACCAGAAAAATCCATGTTAGGGAATCCAGCGATTTTTGTCCAGCTTAATTCATTGCCGACGATCTCACGCGGGACAACTTGGCTGCGAGAAATATGTCGGCAATCGTGGAGATGAGAGCGAATTAACGGCGACCGCTATGCCTGCCAACCCACCACACCGATCTGCCGGCCTGTCTCGCCGCCGGCGCGACGGTAGGAAAAGAAATCCTCGGCGGCGCAGCCGGTGCAGGGGCCGATTTGAAACAGTTGCGTGCCGGGCACCCCGGCGGCGCGCAGGATGTCGCGATTGAGCCGGCCCAGGTTGATATGCGGCTTACCGTCTTTCATGGCGATGCTCGGCGTCGTCAGCGCGCGCCATTTTTTCATCAGCGGTGTCGCCACATCGTCGTTGACTTCGTAGCAGCACACGCCGATGGACGGCCCTAAGGCCACTTCCAAATCGCCGGCGTCGACACCGTAGCGGCTCTTAAAATAGTCCACGGTCTTCGACGCAATGCCCGCGAGCGTGCCGCGCCAGCCGGCGTGGACCGCCGCGGCCAAGCGCTGTTTGGGCGCGATGAAGAGTAGCGGCACGCAGTCGGCAGTGAGCACGCCGAGATAGACGCCATTCTCGGCGGTCACCATGCCATCGGCTTCGCCGGCTTCTTTCATCTTCTTGTCCGCAACCTCGATGAGGGTATCGCCATGCACCTGTTGCATGGTAACGACACTGCCGTCGTGAATACCGATCGCTAACTTCATGTCGCAAACGTTTTGACTGACCACTTTGTTATCGTCGCCGACGCGGTAAGAAACGTTGAGCCCGGCATAACGTCCGACGCTCTTGCCGCCGCGCCGGCCCATGAAGCCATGCAGCAATCCATCGTATTTCCGCCACTGTGGGACTCTCAAATGAATCAGTTCCATAGTGAGCATATTATGTGGCGTTCAGGTCTTCGGTTCAAGACGATTGGCGTCATCAATCTCTTTTCGCCCGCCACTGCCTCACTTTAGATCGAGAGCACTCTGCACGGCTTGAATATTGCGTTGATGTTCTTGGTTGTTTGCGCGTTCGACTTGGTCTTGCCGTCGCCCACGTCGACCCGAAGAAATAAATTTATTGGGGTGTTGGTCTGCGCTTTGATCTGCGTGAGTATTGTCCACGATATCACCAAGGTCTTGAACCTGAGATGGGCTAAGTTCGGCGGTGGCTGTAACACGCCGGTTCGGCGTTAAAACTGATAGCGCATCTTGAGAAAGACCGAATCCTTCTCGTCGAAGAATCCGAAGGACTTGAACTTATTTCGCCCGCCGTAGATCGCCGCGGTCAGAGTGAAGCGGAGCTTTTCGTTGCCTGGCGGGGCGTAGCTGAGCGCCGGATTGACCGCGTAGTAACCCGCCGGATCGTAGGCGAAAAAGATATCCGGCAGGATCGTGTCGCCCAAATAGCCGGTGCCGGCGCGAAAAGTCAGTGTCGTCGATATTCGTTCGATCCGCTCCATGCTGGAAAACGGCCGAATGCCGTCCTCGTGATTGAAAATAACGCTCTGAAACAGTTGCACGGACAGATTGAACGCGCGCCAGGGATCGTCGGGGTGGAGTAGTGGAATGAGCGTCATCCGATCGAGACCGAGAGCGTAGCGCAGCGTATGTTTTTCGACGACGCCGTCGGGATATCGGCAGCTCGGCCCGGCGCGTAACCCGGTGGTGGCCCCGGTCTGGCAATTGCGCCCAGGATAATCCGCGATGTTGTAGGGCTTATGCGGCATTAGAACCACTTCGCCGCGCAGCGTGGAGTTGACCGGCAGCTGCATCATGGCGCCGATCGGATAGTTGAACTGTCCGGCGACGCTATGGCCGCGGCCGTTGAGCAGGTCCAAGTTGATCTTTGTGCCGTTGGGCGGGCAGCGCGGCGGCCCACAGAGCACCGGCTGACCCCTCATTTTAAACACCATGTCGGCCGCTTGGGGATTATAACCCCAGATATAACCCAAGGCGAAATTAAGCTTGCCCAAATTATGCGTCAGCCGGCCGCCGAGTTTCCACGAGTCCGCCGACTCGGGCAGCTCACGCCGGGTAAATGGCACCACCAAAGGCGTCACGCCCAGCGGATTGGCGAACAGCCGGCCAAAGGCGATGCGCGTCTCGGGATGGCTCGACCAGCGACCGTATTTGATCGTGCGATCGCCGGTATCGTTGCTACCGACCACTTCATCGACTCGCTGACGCGCCTGATCGAGGGCACCGGGTAAAGCGAACGCCTCGAAGATGGTGTTACTCTCAGGCCGCACCGTATAGATCGCGCGCAACCCCCATAACGGGATGCGCGTTTCATCCAGATTGAATAAATTCGGGGCCGCCGGCGGCGCGAACGTGCCGTCTTGGGGATTGATCAGATCGAGCAAACGGATACCGTCGGTCTCGCCCCAGGAAATAAACTGCCGCCCCCAGCGCAGCGTCAACCGGTCGCTCGGTTTGTAATCCAACACCGCTTCCCAAGGCATCGGACTATATTCGTCGTAATACTTATTCGACAGGCCGCCCACGCCGGCGCTCGGCTGCACCGACTGCTTGCGGCTGGCGCTTTCCATTGCATAGCGCGGCTCCTTGACGAACTTCCATGCCAAGAAGAGCTTCCAGTCATCGCTGAACTTGACGTTGAGTTCCGGCTGGAGGATCAGCCGGTTCATATCGAAACGGTTCGAAGTATCGAAGAAACGGCTGCCGTGGCTTACCGCCAGACCCGTTGTGTTTTCGATAAAACCGCCAAATCTCACGTTGTTCTGAATAAATTGCTCGAATCCGCCGCCCCGGAGCGGCGCCGCGGACATGATCGTCACCAACCAAACTAACCCTACCCAAAAATGACGCGTCGACCGCCGATTCATATCACTCCCGCATGAACCTGTTTCTTTCCACTAACGGACAAGCCACATGCCGCTGTATTGCTATCCGAGAACTAACACCAACATGCTTGTCATAGCGTGCAGCCTGCGCAAATGTTTCTGTGATCGAAGAATCTCTGATTCGGATATTCCTCTCGCCGAGGCGCAAAGACGCCAAGCAGGAAATTGTTGTCATTTCGACCTTTGGGAGAAATCTTTCCTCGATCTCTCGTGTCCCCTCGGGATGACGGGCATCGTCCGTCACCTTTGCGCCTTGGCGCCTTTGCGAGAGATATTTCGAGTCTCGGTTGCGGCTCTGCCGCGCTAGGATTACCGAGCTAATTCATTCGCGATCCGTCATAAGCATCACCAGCTGTATCAAATTCTCCACAGGGGTGTGTAAAATATTACCCACCCTACTCGACTGAATTGAACCGCGCCAACCTCGATTAGGCTGACAATCAGCAAGTTACGAGAGCAGAGCTTGCTTGAGCGGGAGCCAGCCTGCCATGGCGCGTGGCTTGCTAAAATAATTCGCTTGCGATAACGGGGTCGCTCAGACGAGACGACTCACTTGCGATTCGCGGGAGCTGTCCTTCGATGATGTTTCCCACCCGACAGAAAGTTCATTGGCGTTCCTGCTCGTTGGTGATTTTTGTTATTTTCGTGCTATGCATATCGGCAACGGTTCCCGCCGCCGATCCCGATCTCAAACCGGGCGACACCATCGGCCCCAACAATTGGCAGCGCGTCAAAGGCATGGTCGGCGAGAACCTGCTCAACCGGATCAAGCAGGGCTACAGCTTTAAAATCAAGCCAAGCCGAGCCATATCGAATCCTAAAGAGTACGACGCCGCAACGAGCCTATATTCCGGTTCGGTCAATTTAGCAGCGAACGGCGAGCTGGTGAACTATGTCGCCGGATCGCCGTTTCCTGACATCGCTCCCAGCGATCCACAAATCGCGCTGAAGCTGATTTGGAACTTCTACTGGCGCTGGCTGGGCGACGACTACAAGACCGGCGGCGGCACGGGGGAAGGTAAAATAATCCGCTACGCCATCGAAAAAGACGGCTCCGAACGGCGTGCCGATGTGCTGCATCACACCATCAAGACGCGCGGTCGAGTTACCTTGGACGCCAAACCATCACTCCCTGGCTACGAACATATCGACTGGATGCAACTGCGCGCCGATGAATATCCGCGCGACACCGCGGGGACCACGACCCTGGAAATCCGCTATCGCGATTCCAAGAGAGAAGACGACCTTTATATCTACGTTCCGAGCATTCGGCGCGTGCGCCGCGCGCCGCCGACCCAACGGTGCGCTACCATCGCCCCAAGCGAGTTCAATTTTGATGACATCAACAACTTTAACGCAAAAATCGCCGATTTTAATTACCGTTTCCTCGGCAAGACTAAAATGTTGGGTAATCTCGCTCAGGAACGCATCCCTTTCGAAAGAAAGAGCGGCGACTATCTGCCGTCAAAAGAAAATTGGGAAATCGTCGAGGCCTATGGCGTAGAGATCTCTCCCAAGGATCCAAATTACTGTTATCCCCGTAAGGTGATCTATTTCGACGCGCGGACCTTCGAAGTTATGTGGATGATGGTTTGGGATGCCAGGGGAAACTACTGGAAAGAACTATTTTCGTTGCGAACACAGGTGAAACTCTCGGACAGCCAAGAGGTTCTGTCCATCGGCACGGCAGTCATCGCCAACGTGCAAAATGGCCGATCCACGCTGATCGATGCCGTAAGAGCGTACAATCAAGGGTATCAGCCGACGCTTTTCACTCTGGCGACTTTGCAGACGGTCATGCGTGGAGGATCGCTTCGGTAAACGGATACATGCCGGCGCGCGGCACCAAGAGCGTGGCATCGCGGTACGTCCGCGACGGGGATTAGCGATGATTGATTGCTGGGCACTGCCAGTCATTATCTTATTACTAACGGGCGCCTCGTATGCCGGGCAATACCGATCCCAGTTACCTCAGATGGTGCTGATCGGTATCGGCAATCCCGGCATCGTTCTACCCCAAGTAAGGGGCCTATTCGACGGCTTGGAGGAGGCGGGCTACATCGACGGTAAGAACCTCGCCGTGCACCATCTTCGCAGCGAAAGCGCGGCCGAGCTTGGCGATCGTCTGAAGGAACTGGTGCGGCAGAAAGTTGACGTCATCGTCGCTTCGAGCGCCAGCGAAGCCACCATCGCCCAGCAAGTCACGAGGGAAATCCCGATAGTCTTCGCGCCCTCCATCGACCCGGTCAGAATGGGGTTCGTCAAATCGCGCTCTCGTTCCGATACCAATCTTACCGGACTGAGCTACACCCGCAACCAGTCTGACAATGGTAAACAGCTGGCGGTGTTCAAGGAAATCGTACCAAGACTGCGCCGGGTGACATTATTCTACGAAGCGCGGCCGGGCATCGGCACCCCGGAGTCGATTCGCGCCTCGGTCAGGCGCGTCGCCCAACATCTGAACATCCAACTAAACGAACATCCCGTCACTTCCAACGCAGACGCAGTTAAAGTCCTCCAGCCTATGTCCAAAGGCGCCATCGACGGAGCCTTTCTCATTTGCACCGCGGTTTTCAGAGGGATAAAGCCGCTGGCCGATACCGCAGCGCAGATGGGCGTGCCGCTGTTCGGCTGCACGGCATCCCAGGTCGCGGACGAAGGCGCTCTGATGACCTACACGCCCGATATCTATTTACTCGGCTACCGCGGCGCGTGGTACGTCGACCGCATACTCAAAGGCGCCAAGCCGGATCAACTTCCGGTCGAGGCGCCGAGCCAACTGCAACTGGTGATCAATCTTAAAAACGCTAAAGCGATCGGTCTAAAAATTCCGCCGGAACGGCTGATCTTAGCGGACAGAGTGTTTCAGTGATTTGGGATTGGCCAGACAATGACACTCGAAGGCGCCGCCACCGAAGGGGCAAAAACTTTGACCGCGGAGGCACTGCGTTCGCTGAGTTCGGAGAAATTTTAATCAAAAACTCTTTACTCTGCGTCCTCCGTGCCTCGGCGGTGAATCATCCGAAACCTTCGTGTCCTTCGTGACCTTCGTGGTGAGTTGAAACATTGAGGAAATACGAATTATCGATTTAGCAGGCATACATGATGACCTCCGAAACAGGCCAAAATCGACAAGCCGCCCCGCAGACCAAAATCCAAAATCATTCCGGCCGGCTGGCACGGCAGTATTTTATGGTCTTTGTCGTACTGCTCGGCGGCGGCTTATTCGCCAGCGGCGCTCTCGAGATCTTCTTTGGCTACGGCGAAAGCCGCCAACAGATCGCCGTGGTGCAAGGCGAGATCGCCAGCAACGCGGCGCGGCGCATCGCCCAATTCATTCTCACCATCGAAGAGCACATGAAGGCAGCGACGGTAAGCAGCGTCGTCGCGCGCCGGGGTATCGGGCCGGAGTATCAGTTTGAGCTGGCCAAACTGCTTACGACCGCACCGGCCATCACCGAGCTCCTCGCCATTGGCGCCGACGGCCGGGTGCGGGCTTTCGTCTCGCGCTTTAGGGTCGCGACAAGCGCCGACGAACAAAACCTCTCCAAGGCTGCGAGCTTCCTCCAAGCCAAGCAGGGAGTCACTTTTTTGGGTCCGGTCACCTTCGTCGATGAATCTGAGCCATCGATCACCATCGCGGTGCCCATTGAACAATTTCCCGGCCATGTCATCGGCACACTGCAAGCTCAAGTCGACTTGCGCCAGATCTGGGAAGTTGTGCGCGATCTCAAGTTCAGCGATACCGGTTACGCCTACGTCGTGAACCGCGCCGGCGATTTGATCGCCCATTCAAATCCCGGTTTAGTTTTACAGCGCTTGCGCGCGGCGCATTTGACCCAAGTACGGACCGCGTTTCAACCCAACCCGGTGACGCCCACACCAACGACGACCGTGGCCAAGGATTTTGCCGGGCAGGATGTGCTGAGCTCCTTTGTCTTCCTACCCAACCTCGATTGGGCTGTCTTCGTCGAGCAGCCGCTCAGCGAGGCGCACAAGAGCTTGTATGGGTCGATTCTACGCACCTCCACCCTGTTGCTTATCGGTTTGGCCACGGCCCTGGTCGCCAGCGTCTTCGTCGCCCGGCGCGTGGTGCGCCCGTTGGAAGCTCTGCGCCGCGGCGTCGAAAGAATCGGTACCGGCGACTTGAACCACCGTATTGAAATCGAAACCGGCAATGAGATCGAAGTGCTCGCCGATGAATTCAACAAGATGGTCGATGAAATCAAAAACGCCTACCAAGGACTTGAAGATAAAGTGCAGCAACGCACCAAAGAACTGACGGCGCTTCTCGATGTCGCCGCGGCCGCGACTCAGTCCTTCGACGTCGACGTGGTATTGCGCCAAGTGGCGGAGAAAATCTCCGAGATCTTCGAACTCTATGCGGTGCTCATCTACCTCTATGAACCCAACCAGTCGGATCTGCGGGTGCGCGCGCTGACCGGCTACGCGCCCCAAGGATTCGCGCAAAAACGTTTCAAGCGCGGACAAGGAATTGTCGGCAGGGTCGTCGAAACCGGGGAGCCGGTGCTGTTCGCCGATGCGCAAAGCGATCCAACCTACTTGGCAACAAGCCAAAGCCGAGCGGCGAAAGAAATGGGCATTCATTTCATCGCGGGCTTTCCGATCAAATCGAAGGGACGGGTGTTGGGCGCCATCGTCTGCAATGGCCGGTCGCCGCGCCAATTGACGGAACCGGAGCACCGGCTGCTCACTTCCATGGCGGATCAGATCGGCCCGGCCATCGACAACGTCAACCTGTTTGAAGAAGCAAAAAGTAAAAGCGCAGAGCTCGAACGGCGCAATCGCGAAGTAGTCGATGCCCTGGAGCGTCAAACCGCGGTGGCCGAGATGCTGCGCGCCATGGCGCACACCCTGAGCGACCTACAAAGTTTTTTCGACACCATGATCGCCGACACCGTCAGGCTGACTCGGGCCAGCGGCGGTGTCATTCGTCTCGCGGATAACACCGGCGCGCTGCGCTATGTCGCCCACTATCGCAATGGTGCGCAGCGCCTGCGAGACATCGAGAAGCAGCCGCTATCGGCCGACGAGAACGGCGCGGCAATGCAGGCGTATCGCCGACAGAGCCCGGTGCAGATTAGCGACGCCTTGGAGCCACCGGCGTCGTTGGGCGGGCCGATATCAATCGCTACGCGCACCGTGCTGGCGGTGCCGCTTCTTCAAGAGGGCGCCGCCATTGGCGTTATCGTGGTCTTTCGCCACTTCGTCGAGCCGTTCACAGAGCCGCAAGTGGAACTGGTCACTACCTTTGCCGACCAAGCCGTGGTTGCGATCAAAAACATCCATCTGTTTCAGGAACTCGAGGCGCGCACGCGGGAGCTGGAGTCGGCCAACGATCGCCTCAATGAGCTCGACAAGCTCAAATCCGGTTTTGTCTCGAACGTCTCCCACGAGCTCAGAACCCCGCTCACCGCCATCGGCAGTTTGGTCGACAATATGCTCGACGGTCTAACCGGGCCGCTCAGCACCAAACAAGCGCGCTACATGAGCGGCATCAAGGACAGTACCGAAAGACTGGCGCGGCTGATTCACGATCTGCTCGATCTCTCGGTCATTGAATCGGGCCGCATGGAGTTCAAACCCAGCACATTTCAACTATCGTCGCTGATAGCCGAGGTAGTCGAGAATCTTCGGCCGCTGGCGCGGGACAAGGCTATCGAACTGGACGGCGGTGCGCCCAACCGCGATGTTCTGGCCTGGGCCGATCGCGACAAGGTTACCCAGGTGCTCACTAATTTAGTGACCAACGCCGTCAAATTCACGCCCAAAGGGGGCAAAGTTAGAATTTTTCTCGAACCCGTCGAGAGTGGTTACTGGCTCCAGGTCGGCGTCAGCGATAACGGTCCGGGTATTCCACCCGAAGAAGCGGGCAGAATCTTCGACGAGTTCTACCAAATCCGTCAGCCCGGACAGGAAAAGGCCAAAGGGGTTGGCCTCGGTTTGGCTATATGTAAAAAATTGATCGACATGCATGGCGGCCAGATCCGCGTGGAGAGCAGTACCAGCGCGGGCAGCACCTTTTATTTCACCGTCCCTGCGCATGTCGAACAGTCAGTCCATGCTGCGCTCAATTGAGGTTTGTCCCTATGGCTGAACCGCAAGAAACCATTCTGGTTGTCGACGACGATCCCTACATCCAAGAAGCGCTCAAAGACCGGCTGGAATCCCTCGGCTATCAGGTCATGCAGGCCAGCGATGGCAAACAGGCTTTAGAGATGATCGGCCGACAAACCCCGCAGATGGCTTTCCTCGATATCGAGATGCCGGGCATGAAGGGGCTGGAAGTCTTGAACGAGATTCGCCGCCAGGAAAAGGACTTTCCGGTGGTTATGATCACCGCTTACGGCACCATCGACATCGCTGTCGAGGCGATGAAAGAGGGCGCCGCGGATTTTGTCGCCAAACCGTTTAAAGGCAGCCATATCGCCTTGGTGGTGCAACGCGCGATGGAGCGACAGCGCTTGCGCCGCGGCATTGAAGTGCTGAGCCAAGAGGTCGACAAACGCTACCAAATGGTTCCTGGCAAGAGCGAAAAGATCACGCAGGCGACCCAAGCCGCCAAGAAAGCCGCGACGACCCGCAGCACCATATTGCTGCTCGGCGAAAGCGGCGTCGGTAAGGAGCTGTTCGCCCGCGCCATCCATAGCTGGAGCGAGCGCCGCGATCGGCCGTTCGTCGCGATCAATTGCGTCGGCCTGTCGAAAGACTTGTTGGAAAGCGAATTATTCGGTTACGAGCGCGGCGCCTTCACCGGCGCGCAGCAAAGAAAGAAGGGGAAGATCGAGCTGGCCCATGGCGGCACCATATTTCTCGACGAGATCGGCGATATCTCGGAGGAGATTCTGGCCAAGCTGCTGCGCTTCTTACAAGAGCGGGAGTTCGAGCGGGTTGGCGGCACCGAGCTGATCAGCGTCGACGTGCGCATCATCGCCGCGACCAATCGCAACCTGCAGTCCGCGGTCAAGGACGGTAAATTCCGCGAGGATCTATTTTACCGGATCAACGTCGTGCCGATCGCCTTACCGCCGCTCCGCGAGCGCAAGGAAGATATCGCAGAGTTGGCCGAGTTTTTTCTCCGGCGCTTTGCCCAGGAATCGAAAAAAGATTTCCGGCGGATCGCCGACGATGCCATGGTCAGGTTGATGGCCCATGACTGGCCCGGCAACGTTCGAGAACTCGCCAACGTCATCGAGCGCGCAGTGGTTTTAGGCGAAACGCAGGCGATCCAGGCCGACGACCTGCCGGTGGAAATCTTAGCTGTATCCCGGCCCGGTACGGCAAACACGCACCTCAATTATCAAGAGACTGTCGACGAATACCGCCGCGAAGTGATCATCAGAGCGTTACAACAAACCAATGGCAACCGCACCGCCGCGGCAAAAATTCTCGGCCTCGAACGCGCCTACTTACAAAAGCTGCTCAAGTCCTTCTCCATCAACTGATATTCACTCGACGATGGGGATACCCATCACCTTGGAGCTAGGTCAAATCCC
>JBGTCC010000424.1:0-3392 GCA_041749055.1 Thermodesulfobacteriota bacterium
TCTGTTCGCGGATCGGCCGCTTGACGTTGCCCAGCGAGAGCAGCTGCACGGTGAAATAGTCCGGGAAAATTAACAGGTCGCAGTCGTAATCTCCCGCGGTTTCGACCAGGGAGTCGACCTGGTCACGAAACTGCTCGAAAGTTTGCACCGGCCGGATAAAGTATTGCAACGACGCTACCCGAAGCCGGTCCTTTGACGATTTGGCTGTCTCCACGGTGACAAAACTCCTTGTCAAATTATTTTTTGACGATCAGGACCGGAAGGTGGGCGTAGCGCAGCGTCCGCTCAGCGACACTGCCCAGCACTAGACGTTTAAGACCCGTGCGCCCATGACTGCCCATGACGATCATCGACGCCTTGAGTTTTTTGGCTTGATGGGCGATGGCTCGGGCGGGATCGCCGCGCCGAACGAACAGCGCTCGACAATCTTTCGGCCCGAGTTTTTTCTTTTTTAGCAATTTCTGCATCTGCGTGCTTGCCTCATCACGCACGATCTTTTCATAGTCCAGGTAGAGCGCCGGGGTCGCCCCTTCCGGAGCCGCCATGACCATCGACTGGTCGGCGATGATATGCAGCAGAATCAGCGCCGCCTTATTCTCACGGGCCAACTTGATGGCGTGATCGAGAGCGAAGTCCGCGGGTTTAGAAAAATCCACGGCCACGAGATAGGTTTTCTTAGTTGCCATAGGCTGTTCTCCTTTAATTTTACCGACGTACGTTCCGCGCGGGTCATTTTCGCATTAATGATCGCGCTTTCGATGCCATATATTTTTCGCGCTCCGGATTATTTTCCCAGCGGCCAGTGCCAAAGAATGAGCGGCATCGCCATGGCCGCGATGGCGATTTCCAGCGGCAAGCCCATGCGCCAGTAGTCGCCGAAGCGATAGCCACCAGGCCCCATAACCAAGGCGTTGGACTGATGGCCGATGGGCGTTAAAAACGCGCAGGAAGCGCCGATGGCGACGGCCATCAGAAACGGATCGGCGGAAGCGTCAACTTCGGTCGCCAGGCGCAGCGCGATGGGCGCCATCAGCAAAGCAGCGGCCGCGTTGTTGACCAGGTCGGACAAAAACATGGTGGCGACCAGCACCACCAAAACAATCGCTTGCGCCGATACACCGTGGGCAAGTTGAAATAATCGAAGCGCGATGAGTTCGGCGCCGCCGGTGGTTTCCAAAGCCTGGGCGACCGGGATCATCGCGCCTAATAAAACGATGATCGGCCAGTCGATGGCCCGATAGGCGTCGCTGATCGAAATCAGCCCGGTGACGATCATCAGCCCGGCGGCGCCGACAAATGCCACCGGCGCGGCAAGCTTGCCCAGCGCGACGACCATCACGGCGCAGGAGAAGATGCCGATCGCCAGAAGCAGGCGGCTTGGCCGCTCCATGCGCAGTCCGCGGTCCGCCAGCGGCAAACAACCGAGCTGCGGCAGCGCCTGCTGCAGCGAGGCTTCGCTGCCTTGGAACAGCACAATGTCTCCCGATTTGAAAAAAATGTCCTTCAAGCGCTGGGTCATGCGCACGCCGTGCCGCGCCACGCCGAGCAAATTGATGCCGTAGCGCCAACGCAGCTGGAGAGTCGTTGCGGTATTTCCCTCGATCTGCGAGTCAGGTTTGACGATGGCTTCGGCGAGGATCACTTGCTCCGAACCTAAAACCTGATCGCGCGACTCTTTCTCTTCCGCCAATTCCAATTGCGCGGCGCCGATCAACTCTTTCAGACCCTCGGAGTTGGCCTGGACGATGACGATGTCGCCGGAGCGAATCGGCTCATAGGACGACGGCGCCGGCACCTTCAACTCGCCGCGCACGACACCCACCACGGCGATATCCGAGTCGGTCATGGATTCAAGTTCCATCAGCGGTCGGCCGACGATTTTCGACTCCTTCGGCACCCTGAGCTCGGAGATGTAGTCGGCGATATGAAATAATTCTTCGCGCGGGGGCAGGCTGCTACGCTGCGGCACCAGCCGCCAGCCGACGAGCGCCATATAGATGATCCCGACAACGGCAACGACGGCGCCCACCGGCGCGAAATCGAACATATGAAACGGTTCGCCGGCGGTCTCGGCGCGGAAGGCGGCAATGATGATGTTCGGCGGCGTGCCGATCAATGTCATCATGCCACCGAGCAATGAAGCGAACGCTAGCGGCATCAGCAGCAGGGCCGGCGAGTGGCCGGTTTTTCGCGCCGTTCTGATGGTTACAGGCAGAAGGAGCGCCAGAGCGCCGACATTATTGATAAACGCCGAAAGCAATGCGACGAGGCTGGTGAAGGCACCGACCTGAAGCGACGGGCCGTTGCCGACACGGGAAGTCCAACCTGCCAAAAAATCGATGACGCCGGAATTCTGCAGCGCCCGGCTGAGCACCAGCACGGCGGCGACGGTGATTACCGCCGCATGGCCGAAACCGTTAAAAGCCTGATCGGCCGGCACGATACCCGTAAGCGTCACCGCCATCAAAGCCATAAACGCGACGACATCGTAACGCCACGTTTCAGTGATGAATAAGACGAGGGTGACAATCAGGACAGCGAAAACGATGGTTTGATCGAGGGTCATTCAATGGTTCCTGAGTTTAGTCTGGTGCACCGTTCCCTAACACTGGCTTAAGAATCTGTCCAGCATCATCGAGTGCCTTATGCGAGCCCAAGAGTACCAGCATATCGCCAACCCGCAAGCGAAAATCGCCGTCAAAGCTATTGAAGAACTTGCCCTCGCGCACCGCCGCGATCACCGTCGCGCCGCTGCGCTGGTGCAGATCGATCTCATCGAAGCTTTTATCGAGGGCCGGCGAGCCAACGAGGATCATATAAATATCAGCCGTGATGCCAATGAGAAAGGTGTTGATCTCGTCGAGCTGCTTGCCTTGGAGGCGCAGGCCGCGCAGCATGCCGTAATGGCCCTGGCGGATCAGCTCCACTTGCAGCGAGATCACATTGCGCGGGATATGATAGCGGTCGAGCACGCGGGCAAAGATCTCGATGGAAGTTTCGAACTCCTCTGGGATCACTTCGTCGGCGCCGAGCCGATAGAGATGCTCGATTTCGGCGACGTAGCGAGTGCGCACGATGATGTAGATATCGGGCCGCAGACGCCGCACTTGGGCAGCAATCCTGGCGGTCGCGCTCGGGTCCGAGATCGCGATCACCAGTACCCGGGCGCTTTCGAGGCCGGTCTGGCGCAAGATTTCCGGCCGCGCCGCGTCGCCGAAAAGAATCGATTCGCCCGCCGCAGCCGCGGCGCGCACGAGATCGGGGTCGAGCTCAAGAATGCGATAACGAACGCCGACTTCTTTCAGCACCTTCGCGAGATTCCTGCCGTTGACGCCGTAGCCGACGATGATCACATGGCCCTGAGCCGGCGATCCGGCCGCTCGCGCGTCGTC
>JBGTCC010000425.1:0-2881 GCA_041749055.1 Thermodesulfobacteriota bacterium
GGACCGCGCCGGCGCGCAAGAACTATTGCTGCCGATTTCCTCGCCGGCGGAGCTGTGGCAGGAGAGCGGCCGCTGGGAGATTTACGGCAAAGAACTGATACGCTTCAAAGACCGCCATGAGCGCGATTTCTGTCTCGGTCCGACCCATGAAGAAATCATCACCGACCTTGTGCGCCGCTCGGTGCGCTCCTACCGCGAGCTGCCGGTCAATTTGTACCAGCTGCAGACCAAGTTTCGCGATGAAGTGCGGCCGCGCTTCGGTTTGATGCGCGGGCGCGAGTTCATCATGAAGGACGCCTACAGTTTTCACACCGATGTGGAGGATTGCCGGCGCGAATACGACAACATGTATCAGGCCTACAAGCGCATCTTCAGCCGCTGCGGTCTGAGCTTCCGCCCGGTGGAAGCGGACACCGGCGCCATCGGCGGCAGCCTGTCCCATGAGTTCCAAGTACTGGCCGCGTCCGGTGAAGACGCCATCGTCAGCTGCGACGGTTGCGAGTACGCCGCCAACGTCGAAAAGGCCGAAGTTAAAGGCAAGCCGCCGGCCGCGCGTGATATTTCCCAGGAATCCCCTAAGCTGAACAAGGTCGCCACACCGGGTAAAAAGACCGTGCCCGAGGTCGCCGAGTTGCTGAAATTAGCTGCCAATCAATTCATCAAGACAATGGTTTACAAAACCGATGGCGGCGACTTGATCGCGGCGCTGGTGCGCGGCGATCATGAAATCAACGAACTGAAACTGCGCACGGTGCTCGGTTGCCCTGAAGTAACCCTAGCCGACGAAACCGCGGTGATGGCGGCGACTGGCGTGGTGCCAGGCTATTTGGGGCCGATTGGTTTGAAGTTACGCATCGTCGCCGATCTGTCAGTGCACGGCATGCGCGGCGCGGTCACCGGCGCCAACGAAGCCAATTTCCATTACCTCGATATCGATCAGGAGCGCGACTTTACGCCGAGCGCCTTCGCCGACTTGCGCCTTGCCGTGGCGGGCGACCCCTGTCCGCGCTGTGAGTCGGGTAAGCTGCAGACCCATCGCGGCATTGAAGTGGGCCAAATTTTTTATCTCGGCACCAAGTACAGCGAGAAGATGGGCGCGACCTATCTCGACGCCGAAGGCCGCGAGCAGGCCATCGAGATGGGCTGTTATGGCATCGGCATCAGCCGCATGGTCGCAGCCGCGATCGAGCAGAACCACGATGCCAACGGCATCATCTGGCCGTTGTCCATCGCGCCGTTTCAAGTGCTCGTCCTGCCGATCAACTACAAAGAAGAAAAACTGCGCGATGCCGCCGAAAAACTCTATCTAGATTTGCAGCGCGCCGGGGTTGAAGTGATGCTCGACGATCGCGATGAGCGCGCCGGGGTCAAGTTTAAAGACGCCGACCTGATCGGCATTCCGCTGCGCGTCACCATTGGCGCCAAGGCCCTAGACAAAGGCTGTATCGAGTTGCGTAACCGACGCGACGGCAAAACCGACGAAGTGGCGCTCGGCGACGCGGTAAAAACCATTCAAACCATCATCTCCCAGGCGGTCCAGGGATAAGCCATGACCTCGAAGCTCGAGCTGGTACGTAAACATGGTTCCATGCGCGAGCGATTGATCGTCGCCCTCGACGTCGACGACTTGGAACAGGCAGCCGAGTTAGTGCGCCAGCTCGCCGGCGAAGTCGGCATGTTCAAAATCGGCAAGCAGCTCTTCACCCACGCCGGGCCGCAGGCGGTGCGGCAGATTCAAGAGCTGGGCGGCGAGATCTTTCTCGACCTCAAGTTCCACGATATTCCCAACACAGTAGCGAAAGCGGCCATCGAAGCGACCCGTCTCGGCGTGAAAATGTTCAACGTCCACGCTTCGGGCAGCTTGGAGATGATGCGCCTGACCGCCAAGGAAGTAAGACGGGTGTGCCGGCAGCAAAAGTTGCGCAAGCCGATCATGCTGGCGGTCACCGTGCTGACGAGCTTGAACCAAGACGATCTGCAGCGTGTCGGCGTCGAGCGCAAGGTCGCCGATCAGGTGGTGCGTTTAGCCCTGCTTACCAAGGAAGCGGGGATGGATGGTGTCGTCGCTTCGCCCCATGAAGTGGCGGATATCCGCGATGCGTGCGGCCGGCGCTTCGTCATCGTCACGCCGGGGATTCGCCCATCCGATGGTAATCGCGACGACCAACAGCGCATCATGACACCGCAAAATGCCGTGCGCGGCGGCGTCGACTACATCGTCGTCGGCCGGCCGATCATCGAAGCCAAAGATCCGGTGGCCGCCGCCCGCGCCATCGTCGCCGACATGCAGCTGGGCGCCAAGTAGCCTCAATGCCTCGCTGGTGCGAGGCATTACAATTTCCAGATTTAAAATTTCAAATTGAGGACGGCAAATTTCAGGTTGGCCGAGATTCGCCTGCTACGCTTTCCAATACCGATAGAAATGATGCACCGGGCTGTGGCCCGAGCCGATGCGGTAGCTGTGGCGCAGCGCATCGGTGATGTAGCGTTTGGCGTTGGTCACTGCCGCGACAATATTCTGGCCCTTGGCCAGGTTCGCCGCGATGGCGGCGGAGAGAGTACAGCCGGTGCCATGGGTGTTTTTGGTCACGATGCGCGGCGCGTTGAGTGCGGTGAACTTTTTACCATCGAAAAAAAGATCCATCGCTGACCCTTTGAGATGGCCGCCTTTGATGAGCACGGTTTTTGCGCCCATCTTGACGATTCGTTTTGCCGCTTCCTTAATTTCCTCCGCGCTGCGAAGCTTCATGCCGGTGAGCACTTCGGCTTCGGGAATATTTGGAGTGACTACGCTCGCCAAGGGAATCAGTTTGCTGCGCAGCGCGGCGACGGCGCTTTTTTCAATCAGCAAATCGCCCGAGGTCGCGACCATCACCGGGTC
>JBGTCC010000426.1:0-3742 GCA_041749055.1 Thermodesulfobacteriota bacterium
GCAAGTTGGAAACAAGGGGATGTATCGGTGTGATCTAACTGATCGATCAGGAGGTAAAGATGAAAAAAATCACTCTGCGCTTGGCCGTGCTCACCGGCGTTTTGACATTATCGTCGCTGGTTGCGGCCCAAGACGCCGCGCTGATTCAGGCGGCGAAAAAAGAAGCCAAGGTCGTTTGGTACACTTCGCTGGCGTTGCCGTCGTCAACCGCCATCGCCCATTTCTTCGAGAAAAAATACCCGGGCATCTCGGTTGAAGTTCATCGCACCGGCTCACAACGGGTGCTGCAAAGGGTGATGCAGGAAGCCGGCGCGGGAATCAAAAACGTTGACTTGATTCACACCTCGGACGCCGGCCATTTCGAGTTGCTGAAAGATAAGAACATGCTGATGAAGTACACCCCGCAAGCGGCGAATAGCTTTCCCGACGGGTTCAAAGACAAAGCCGGCTTTTACTATGGCATGCGCGCGACACTTTCGGTGATCGCCTATAATCCGAAAATCATCGCGGAGAAAGATGCACCGAAAACCTGGAAGGATCTTTTGAATTCCAAGTGGAACGGTAAAGAAGTTTCTGCCCATCCGGGTTACAGCGGCATCATTATGACCCATGTGCTGGCCCTAGTGAATGCCAATGGCTGGGATTATTTTCGCGACCTGGCGAAAAACAAATTGCATCTGGTGCAATCGGCCAACGACCCGGCGGGCGTTGTGGCTTCAGGAGAGCGGCCGCTGGGCGTGAACGGCGCGGAGTATTTCTATTACAAAACCCAGAAGCAGGGTAATCCGATCAAGATCGTCTATCCCAAAGAGGGCGGTCCGCTGGTGGTATCGCCGGTCGCTATCGCCAAGGATGCATCGCACCCGAACGCGGCCAAGCTCTTCACGGAATTTATTTTCGCTAAAGAGTCGCAGCAGTTGTTGGCGGACAAGGAAGGACTTTATACCGGCCACCCGGACGTCACGTACCCGGCGGACAAGCCTAAGCTTAAGGACCTGAAACTCCTGTCCGCAGACGCCGACGAGCTTGAAAAGCGCAATGCCGAAATAAAGAAACGCTTTGTCGAATATTTCGGCGCCTAGATCCCGGCGGCCGAGCTTATGTCCGTTTCCCAGTCCGGCGCGGTCGCGCGGATCGGCCGTGCCGGTCGATCCGTGCTTCACTTCAAAGATCCTACCCTGCCGGTATTGCTGAGTGCGGCGCTTTTACTGATCTTCCTGATGGTCTTCCCGCTGGCCGCGATCTTTCGCGCCAGTCTGTGGAGCGACGCCGGCCTGACGCTACAACGCTATCTCGAAGTTTTTACCAACGAGCAGTTTCTCAAAGCGATCTGGAACACGCTGATTATTTCCACCTGGGTGGGCGTGATCGCGGTGGTTATCGGCGCGCTCCTGGCCTGGCTGGTGACGCGCACCGACCTGCCGTGGAAAAAGGCAATCCGCGCTCTGGTCATGGCCTCGTTTGTGACCCCGCCGTTCCTGGGCGCGTTCGCCTGGACGCTGCTCGCCGGTCCCAACGCCGGCGCGCTCAACAAGTTTTACCGCGCGGTGACCGGTTCGGAAGACGCGCTGTTTAACATCTTTACCATGCCGGGGCTGATCTTTGTCATGGCGCTCTACAGTTTCCCGTTTGTTTTTTCCATGATCGCCAACGTCTTCGAGCTAATCTCGTCCGACCTCGAAGACGCGGCGGAGATTTTGGGTGCCAGCAAATGGCACATCGCCTGGACGGTGACATTGCCGCTCGCGCTACCGGCGCTTCTCGGCGGTTTCATCCTGGCGTTTCTCCATTCCCTGTCGCTGTTCGGCGCGCCGGCGATTCTCGGCCTGCCGGCTGGAGTGCACACTATCACGACGCAAATCTGGGCGCTGTTTCAATACCCGCCGCGGTTGGACATGGCGGCGGCCTTTTCCGTGCCGTTGCTGCTGGCGACCATGGTGTTGATCGCCGCGCAAAAGAAGATTCTCGGCCGCAAAGGCTACAGCACGGTGGGCGGCAAAGGGGGACAAAAACGACCGCTCCGGCTGGCATGGGCGACGGTGCCGGTGCTGCTCTTGGTTTTCGCGATTCTCTCCCTTTCGGTTTTTCTGCCGTACTGGATTCTGCTCAAGGCGGCGCTCTCCAAGGCCTGGGCGATGCCGCTCACCTGGGATAATTTTTCACTAAAAAACTTTACCTTTGCCTTCTTCGAATACGACGATACCCAGCGGGCGATCTACAATACTTTCAAGCTGGGCATCTTGACGGCTACTGTGGGAACGCTTCTCGCCACCCTGATCGCTTATATTACCAACCGCAATCTGTTTCGCGGCGCGCGCTATTTAACTTTTTTCGCCCTGGCACCCCTGGTGATTCCCGGGATCGTGTTAGCCGTCGGTTTGTTTATCGTATATACCCGGCCGCCTTTAGTGCTCTACGGCACGGTTTGGATTCTATTCGTCGCCTACTTGACCAAGGAAATGCCCATCGGTTTTTCCCAGGCGGAGTCGACTTTCAAAAGCATTCACCCGGAGCTCGAAGACGCCAGCCGGATCATCGGCGCCAACCGTTTGACTTCGCTGATCGACGTGACCGCGCCGCTGGCGCGCTCCGGATTGATCGCCGCCTGGTCGTTCATTTTTATCGGCGTGATCCGCGAGCTCAGCGCGTCGATTCTGTTATTCGCGCCGAGCTCGAAGGTTGTGTCCGTGGTTATTTTTGACCTTAAAGAAGAAGGACAGGTCGGGGTCATCGCCGTGTTAGGCATTCTTTTACTGTTGGTTTCCTTCGCGGTGATTCTTTCCGTCCAGTGGTTTGCCGGCCGGGAGCCGGTGGCGACCCGAGAATAGCCCATGGCCACTGTATCGATACGCGCTCTGACCAAGCAATTCGCCGAAGCCGCCGCCGTCGACAATCTACATTTAGAGATCGGCGACGGGGAATTTGTCGCGCTGCTCGGCCCCTCGGGTTGCGGCAAGACCACGACCCTGAGATTGCTTGCCGGATTCTTGCAGCCGGACGGCGGCGAGATCTGCGTCAACGGCGAGGTTATTTCTTCGGCCGCGCTGGTCGTGCCGCCGGAGCGGCGCAACATGTCGATGATCTTTCAAAGCTACGCGGTCTGGCCGCATATGACCGTGGCCCAGAACGTCGCCTACGGACTCAAGTTCAAAAAACTTACCAAACCGGAAATCGAGACCAAACTTGCCAAGGTGCTCGGCGTCGTGCGCTTGGCGGAGTTGAAAGAGCGCTATCCGGCCGAGCTTTCAGGCGGACAGCAACAGCGCGTGGCCTTGGCGCGGGCGTTGGTGATCGAACCGCAGATTCTTTTGATGGATGAGCCACTGAGCAATCTCGACGCCAACCTGCGCGAAGAGATGCGTTTCGAGATCCGCCGGTTGCATGAAGAATTCAAAATCACCACGGTGTACGTCACCCACGATCAGGCCGAGGCGATGGCGACCGCCGACAGGATCGCCGTGCTCAATCGCGGCCGTCTGGTTCAGGTGGGATCCCCGGCGGAAATATTCGACCGGCCGAAAACGCGCTTCGTCGCGGAGTTTGTCGGCAAAGCGAATATCTTGAGCGGGCGCTTCGACGGCGCTGGCGATTTAATCCTATCCGATGGGGGAAAGATTCGCGTGGCTGATGCCGGCGATCGCTTGCCGTCGAGCGCCGCGTCGGTGTGCTTGCGTCCGCATAATATCAAGCTGGTCGCCGAGCCAAACGCCGTGCGCGAGCTAACTGATCAAGGTTACAATCT
>JBGTCC010000427.1:0-8679 GCA_041749055.1 Thermodesulfobacteriota bacterium
ACGGAATGATGGGAATGACCGGAGCGCGGGCTTTCTAGCCCGCGGGAATAGGCGGCAAGAATGTCCGCGCTCACATCGACAATCGGAATGCCAACGCCACGGGCAAGTCTTTAAGTATAGCTCAGCCCTAAACTGAGCGATTCTAGTTGCGTCTCCCCGCAGTCCGCTTTCCCTTTCGCGTCCGGCATGACGAAATAAACTCCCTCTAATTCACCGCTCCGGCTTAGCTCAGAAATTCCGCTCTAGCGTGCCCGCGGTTTGAGATCCCAGCCATAGGCGTCCTCGCCAGGATTGGCCTTGAAGTCGAACCGGTTACTTACTCCCTGTAAGCCTTGATACTGGTAGAGCCACGCCACCGGCGCTTCGTCCATCAATAACGACATCGCCTTCTGCAACATTTTGACGCGCTGGGCCGGATCGAAACTCGCTTGCTCCGCGTCCAGCGCGGCGTCCACCCCCGGGTTGGAGAACTCCAACCGCTTGGTCACTCCGGTGCGGAAATACTGGTGCAGATATTCGCTCGGGTCGACCACCGCGCCGCGGCCGAAGATATACATGGCGACTTTGCCCTTCTGAATAACGGCGAAACCGCTGTCTTGATCTTGCGTCCGTAGCTTGGCGCGGATGCCGACATTGTTGAGCATACCGCCGATCGCCTCGGCGACATCCTTGACCTTGTTGTACTGTCCAACGGGAACCAGGAAGTCGACCTCGAAGCCGTCGGCGAAGCCGGCCTGGGCGAGCAATTTTTTTGCCTTCGCCGGATCGAAATTGTATTTGGGACGGATCTCAGGACTGTAGCCATACTGGTCCGGCCCCACCGGCGCGTCCATCGGATAGGCGAATCCCTTGAGCACATTTTGCGTCAACGCCTTGCGGTCGATGGCGTGGTTGATCGCCTGGCGCACCAGCTTGTTCTGGAACTGCGGCACCGAAGAATGCATACCCAGGAACATGATGTTGATCGTGCGCGCGCTCTCGATGCGCGCCAGGCCGGTCACGCGCGGCGCGCTCTCCGGCGGCACGTTGGAGATCAGATCGACTTCCTTGTTCAACAATGAAGTAATCGCCACCTCCGACTCGGGAATGTTGCGGAAGACAATTTCATCCACCGTCGGTTTATGGTCGCTGTGCGAATAGCCGGGATTCTTTTCGACCACGAACCACTGGCCGCGCACCCAGTCTTTAAACTTGTACGGCCCCGTGCCCAGCGCCAGCTTGTCAGCGGCGGCGGCGCCCAGACGATCGTACGCGGCTTTGTTGGTGATAAAGCGCTGGCTCAGGCGGAATATCAGCGCGGCGTCCGGTTTCTTAGTGTGCAGCCGAACGGTCAATCCATCCACCGCTTCGATGGCATCGACATGGGCGATCGAGGTGATCTGTTTGCTATCGGGGTCCTTCTGGATGCGCGTGAAAGAGTGCACGACATCGGCCGAGGTAAACTCACTGCCATCGTGAAACTTGATACCCTTCTTGAGCTTGAACACCCAGGTGCTCGGATCGGGATTGCTCCACGACTCGGCGAGGATCGGCACGATGCGTTTCTTGCTCCAGCTCCACTCCGCCAGCGGTTCGATGACATGCTTCCAGGTCGGATAGATCTGCGTCGTCGAGTGGGCGTAAGGATTGAGCGTCTCCACCTGCACCCCCGGCAAGGCGACGGTGGCGCTGACCTTTTGATCGGTCTTCGCGGCAGCCAGCGCTTGACTGCCGGAGGACAACAGTATGGACAAGACAGATAACGCGACAACGCGAAACTTTATCATGGCAACTCTACTCCCAACTTTTGCTCAATCTTCGGAACCACGAACCGAACCGGCGATAGCAATACACGCGCTTATTTCGACGGCGGGATAACTGCTAATCCGTGCCGCCCGGCAACCTCTATAAGTTTACCGAGATCCGGATTATCCGCGGCGATCTCGCGGTCGAGATCGGTGAACATTTGCGAGGCGCCTTCGCGCGAAGTCATCGAGATCATTTCGCCACCGCCTTTGCCGAAGCGAAACCAGTGCGTCGTTCCAGCCGGTAGATGCACGAGCGTGCCTGGCAAGGCCGTGGTCTCGCTGCCGTCAATGCCAAACGCAATTTCGCCCTTGATGACATAAAACGATTCATCCCAAGGATGGTTATGTGGCGGCGGGCCGCTGCTTTCAGGCCCCGCCTGCAGGAAGATCTCATAGCTGCCGGTTTGAGCGCCTGAGGCGAGCACAGTGATTTGTTCTCCCACCAGCTTTAACGGGCTCGGTGCGTTTCCGGGTGTGACGACGAAGGGTGCGGGCATAGAAAACCTCCATGATGTATTGAGCGCATTGCGCACGTGGCACTTTGTCTGATGTTACCAGTAACGTCGGCCTCTCTCAGCGAGCGTGCATAACATGGCACACCATTAATCCAGGAGAAGGCGCATTTATATCGCTCACAAGGGCGAGGCGTCAAGTTCAACGGGACTAGAATCGCATCGGCCGCGCCGACGCGTACGATTGTAACGGCACAGCGTCCTCGGGTTTCTCGGTTTACTTCTGTTCTATTGGAACAAGATCCAATGGGCAATTAAGTTGCCACGATCCTGCGGGTGCAAAATATAAATCGGCTGTTGGTTTGCCCGACCAGTATCATAGTGATAGGTCACAAGGCGTTAGATTCATTTAGGAAGGATGTAGGTATGGCCAGGGACTACCGCTACATTTCCGCAGACAGTCACTTTGAATCGCCGCCCGAGCTGTGGACGCACCGGGTGCCGAAGCAATTCCGCGAGCGCGCGCCCCGGCGAATTAGATTATCCGACGGCCGCGACGGCCTCCAACTCGAAGGCCAGCGGATGACCTACGGCGGAACCAGCCTGTACGGCGGCAGGCCGCCGGAGAGTTTCGATCCGACCATCATGGATTATGACAACACGCCGGGATGCGGTTCCGCGGAGCAGCGCTTGCGCGAGCAGGACCAAGATGGAGTTGACGCGGAGGTGTTGTTCGCCCTCTACGTCCGCAATCGTAATATCAGGGATAAAGCGGCGATGATCGCCATCGTCCACGCTTTCAATGAATATATGGCCGATGAATACTGCGCGGTCGACCCTGACCGGCTGATCGCGATGGCCGTTCTCCCCAACATCGGCGTCGAAGAAGACATTCGCGAGATGGAGAAATGCAAGCGGCTCGGTTTTAAGGGCGCCTGGCTCGCCACCTTTCCCAGCGGCAAAGGGTTTCCCACGGCCGAAGACGACCGCTTCTGGGCGGCGGCCTTGGACTTGGAACTGCCGGTCATCGTGCACACATCGTTTCCGACGCATGTTGGCTCCCGCGAGACGCCGATGCTTAAGTATCCGCGCGAGCCCGAGGGTGAACAACGTCCGCCCACCGATCTCATTCAGAGGCTTGCTCGACAGGGACCGTTCCACTCCGGCTCAGTGGAAGCGAGTCAATTGGTCGTCGCCGGCGTCTTCGAGCGGTTTCCGAAGTTGCGCATCTACTGGGCTGAGAACAACGTCGGATGGCTGCCTTATTTTTATGAGCAAATGGATCATGAGTATTCGACCAATTGTTTTTGGGCCGAGCGCCAGCTCGGCTTGCCAAGACTGAAACGCCCGCCCAGCGAGTACCTGCGCGAGCAGGCCTATTGGGGCTTCTTTGAAGATCATGTCGGCGTGCGGCTGCGCCACGAAGTCGGCGTCGATCGGATGATGTGGTCCACGGATTTTCCCCACGTCGTCACGCGCTGGCCAAACTCACGAAAAGTGTTGGAGTCGCAGATGGCGGGGGTTCCGGAAGACGAGAAACGGAAGATGGTGGCCGGAAACGCCATAGTCTTCTTCCGCCTCGACCACAAACCCGCCGCCAAAGAATCGGCGCGATAAATTGGCTGGGCACCGGAGCCGATTCAAGACCCGGAAGAATACCATCGACTTCGCTGCGCGACGCCGCGGACCTTGCGCCGAGCGCGACGATCAAGGTGGACCTCAGGCAGTTGAGCAAGCCTCATAATGTGTTGAGATTCTTGTCCAGGGTTGACCGATTGAAAATTTTTCATATGATCGTCGCACCTGAAGGGAGAGCAATATGAGCACACTGAGACTGACCAAAGGATTTCACGTCGTAAGCATATTGACCGCCGTAGTCCTAGTGGCTCTTGGCGCCGCCGGCGCGATCGGACAGGACAAGTCGGAAAAACCCGTTCGCGGCGGCCATCTCATCGTCGCCGCTTCAAAATCGATGGATACGCCGCATCCGTTTATCGGCGTGAGATCGGTTTCCGAGTACATCAAAATGGCCATGTTCCAGTCCTTGGTCGCTTACGACGACAAGGGCGAATTGCACGGCGTTCTAGCGACCGAGTGGAAAAGTAAGCAGGGCAACACCGTGTGGGAATTCAAGCTCCGCAAGGGGGTGAAGTTTCACAACGGCAAAGAATTGACTGCCGATGACGTGGTGTGGTCCACCCATTACATCATGGATTCGAACAATGGCGCGTCCGGTTACGGCGTACTGTCGAGAGCGGTCAAGGAAGTCAAGGCGACGGCAAAAGATACCGTCGAGTTCACATTGAAGACGCCTGACGCGCTATTTCCGGAGGCCATCGAAGGGCTCTCGGTAATGAGCGTTATCCCGGCAAATTCTCTCGCCCCTAAAACAATGAATATCGGTCCTCAACCGCCGCCGGGCACCGGACCTTTCAAGTTCGAGGGCTGGACGCCGGGACAAACGACGATCGTGGCAAGATTCGACGACTATTGGGGAGGAAGTCCTTACCTCGACCGGGTCACATTCAAGCTGATCGCCCAGGAGGCAGCACGATTCAACGCTTTGCGCGCCGGTGATGTTCAAATCGCTGAGCGGCTGACACCCATCCAGGCCCAGCAAGTGAAGAAGGGATCGGTAAGCGGCTTTCAGGTGAAGAGCGCAGGCACCACGGGAGGGCGGGCGCTGGTTTACAATTTCACTTCTCCGTTATTTAAAAATCCACTCATGCGCCAGGCTTTCGGTCTTAGCTTGGATCGAGTCGCCATCATGGATCAAGCGACGCTTGGCGTGGGGACGCCGCGGGTCATCAACGTGCCGCCGGGCTCTATTTTCGACAAGGGCTTGCCGCAAGCAACCGAGCGCGATCTAAGCCGGGCTAGAGAACTCCTCAAAAAGGCTGGCTACACCGGCACGCCCGTCAACGTCCTAGGACGTCGCGGCCATGAGGATTGGTTGGAGCCGATTCAAAGGATGGCAACCGAGGCCGGATTCAATATCAAGCTGGTGATCGTTGAGTCCAACGTCTACACCCAGCGGGAGCAAGAAGGCGCCTTTGACATTGTTTTCGAAAACACCGGCTCCAGCTTCGAACCTGGGGTCTCCTACGCCGCGGAATTAGGCTGTATTCCCGAGGGGGGCGCGCGCGGCGGCAATATCGGATTGTATTGTAACAAAGAATTCGATCGCCTCGGCCGCGAGTACGCCAAAGAAAGCGATGTTAAGAAACGCGCCGAACATTTCCGCCAAATGGCAAAAATTATGCTTGATGATGCCGCCCTGTATATATTTGGCTATTCCAACGATCGCTGGTTCGGATGGTCGAACAAAGTGGTGGGATTTTCCAACAACGGACAGGGTTACTTCGATCCCGGACCTACCGGCGGTTTGAATAAGACGTCGCTGAAGAAATAATTTTGGCGAGTCTTCCTTTGGTTGCCCATCGGCGGTGTGGGCTGCCGGAATATTTAATTCGCCGGGCCGTTGGTTGTGAAAAATGCTGCTGCGCTATTCGCTAAGAAGACTTTTCGAGACCATTCCGACCTTGCTGATCATTTCACTGGTCGTTTTCGCGCTTATCCTGGTCGTGCCGGGCGATCCCGTGCTCCATATGCTCGGCTATGTCGGTGAAGATATTAAGATGCAGGAGGCCGTGGACCCACAAGTCTACGCCCAGATGCGCGCGCGGCTCGGCCTGGACAACTCTATTCCGGTGCAATTTTACAACTGGCTGCGCCGCACCGCACAAGGAGACCTAGGCATTTCGCTAAATCATCGGGTTGCTGTTGTCGACCTCATCGTCGAGCGCCTGCCGGCAACGTTCTACCTAGCGCTCGCGGCTCTCGCGATCGGGGTATTCATCGCCCTACCGCTCGGGATCATGGCGGCCGTCCGGCAAAACAGTTGGGTGGATCACTTTGCCAACGGTCTAGTAATCTTCGGCATCGTCACTCCCAGTTTTTGGGTCGCGTTGATGGCCGTGCTGTTATTCAGCGTTCACCTCGGCTGGCTACCCTCGATTGGCTACGCCTCACCCCGGGAAAATCCCGTGCAGTTTATCAAGCACCTGACGCTGCCGGCGTTTATTTTGGGAATCGATATCGCCGCCGGTTTGCTGCGCTATCTGCGCGCCGATTTCTTGGGGCAACTGCGTCAAGACTACGTGCGCGCGGCGCGCTCCAAGGGCTTGCCGGAATGGGTCGTCCTGGTAAAACATGCGCTCAAGAATTCTCTGGTCGCGACGATCACAGTGCTCGGCCTGGATGTTTCTCGGCTATTGGGAGGCTCGACGATCATCGAAACGATGTTTTCGTATCCGGGGATCTCCTATCTTCTGCTCCAGTCTATCTACGCCAGGGATTTTCCCGTCGTCCAGGGGGTGGTGCTTTTTATCGCGCTCATCGTCGTGACGATAAATTATCTAACCGACCTTGTGTATGCCTTTTTGAACCCGCGAATCCAGTATGGCCAAGCGTGAAGTCATAGAATTGCCGCACAGTTCCTCGGGAAAATTTCCGGCTGCGGAGACATTCGAAAAAGCCAAAAGTCACCCGCTGGTCCGCGACAAGCGCGCTATAATCGGATTCACCGTCGTCATCGTCGCTATGTTTCTAGCGATTTGGGGCTCTGCTGTAGCGCCATACGATCCCTCCGAGCCCAATACTGTCGTCCGTTTTCAATCGCCTAGTCTGGCCTACTGGATGGGTACGGACGAGGCCGGCAGGGATATTCTTTCTCGCATTCTAGCTGGCGTCAGCGCCAGCATGACCGTGGCGACCGGAGCGGTGTTTGTAGCTCTCCTGATCGGCTTTCCCCTGGGTGCCATTTCAGGTTATGCGGGCGGGTTTGTCGACTCCGTAATCATGCGGATCATGGACGGGGTTGTCGCCTTTCCCTCCCGACTTCTTGCCATCGCATTGGTCGCCTTCAGCGGCGCCAGCATTCCGGCGCTTTGGTTCGCCATCGCCTTTGGATCCATCCCCGGCTACGCGCGCATCGTACGGGGAGAAGTGTTGGGGCAAAAGGAACTCGAGTATGTGGACGCCGGCAGAGCGATCGGCGAGAACTCGCTGGCGCTCCTGGTGCGCCATATTTTACCCAATTGCATGACTTCGGTGATGGTGCGTATCCCGCTCAACTTTGCTCACGCCATCACAGCCGAGGCGTCGCTCAGCTTTCTCGGTCTGGGCTTGGTTCCGCCAACAATTAGCTGGGGGCAAATGCTCAACAAAGCCCAAGGTTATATGGAGGTGGCACCGTGGTTGGCCATTTTCCCCGGGCTGGCGCTGGCGACACTGATTCTCGGATTCGTCCTCCTCAGCGACGCAATGCGCGACGCTGGCGGCCCCCGATACCGAGCCAAGTCGACGCGGCGTTAACCGCCAAGCGAAGGATAACGAGTGACCGTGTCGCATCCCCTGCTTCGCATCGAAGATCTGACCGTTGAATTTCACACCGACACGCACCGCTTTCGCGCCGTGGAAGGGCTTTCCCTAAGCATCGGCGCCGGCGACACCGTCGGACTGGTGGGCGAATCGGGATCGGGTAAAACCGTTACCGCCCTGGCAATGCTGCGGCTCATCGACCCCCGAGCAGAAATTGTCGGGGGTCATATCTGGTTCAAGGAAGAAGATATTGTCCGTAAAACCGAAGCGGAAATGCGGCTTATCCGGGGGCGCAAAATCGCCATGATTTTTCAGGAGCCCATGTCATCTCTCAATCCGTCTTACTCCGTGGGAGAACAAGTTGCCGAGGTCTATCGCTATCAACTGCGCACGAGCCGGACCGACGCCAAGCGCATGGCTTTAGAAATGTTCGACCGGGTTAAACTACCCTCGCCGCAAACCACCTACGGCAAATACGCCCACGAGCTAAGCGGCGGTATGCGACAGCGGGCGATGATAGCGGCCGCCCTGGCGTGCACCCCGGACCTGCTCATCGCCGATGAGCCCACGACCGCGTTGGACGTGAGCATACAGGCACAGATACTCGCGCTATTGCAGGATCTCCAGCGCGACATGGGGATGGCGATTCTTTTTATTTCACATAATCTTGAAGTAGTCGGCGAGCTATGCAAGCGCGTGGCGGTAATATACGGCGGAAAGCTCGTCGAAGTGGGCAGCGTGGATGATATCTTTCGGCGCCCGGCTCATCCGTACACGTCCGGGCTGCTCCGTTCCATTCCCCGCCGGCGACAAACTCTCGAGCCCATCACCGGCTCGATATTTGAGCCCCATTCGCCTCCACCCGGCTGTCGCTTTCACCCGCGCTGTCCCTACATCGAGGCGCGATGTATCGAGGAAATGCCTGACTTGCGCCCGATAAACAACGGATCGCTGGAAAAGCCGCCTGAGGTCCACAGGGCGGCTTGCCATTTCCCGCTCGGAATTAACGACGGAGATTAGACAGCGATGCCAACCGAAGCCATGACACCTCAGTCCGA
>JBGTCC010000428.1:0-7559 GCA_041749055.1 Thermodesulfobacteriota bacterium
AGCTAGTTTGCCGCGGCAATTTTCAATTTCCTTATCGGTTGCGACGAGCTCGCGGATTTTTTCGAGAAACCAGGGGTCATAGGCGGACAACTGAAAAATCTCATCGGTGGTCATGCCGAGACGATAACCATCGCCGACATACCAAAGGCGCTGGGAATTGGGGTTTTTGAGCTTCTCCTGCACGATCGCCAAGGATTCCTGCCGGCGGGCTTCAGACAGGTCCACTTGGGGCTCGAAGCCGAAGGAGCCGGTCTCGAGCGAGCGCATGGCTTTTTGCAGAGATTCTTTGAAGGTCCGGCCGATGGCCATGGCCTCGCCCACCGATTTCATTTGCGGCGTCAGCAAGTCCTTGGCCTGGGGAAATTTTTCAAATGTGAATCGCGGAATCTTGGTCACCACATAATCGATGGTCGGCTCAAAGCACGCCGGGGTCTCCCGGGTGATGTCGTTGCGCAGCTCATCCAAGGTGTAACCGATCGCCAGCTTGGCGGCGATCTTGGCGATGGGAAATCCCGTCGCCTTACTGGCCAAGGCGGAACTGCGCGACACCCGCGGATTCATTTCGATCACCGTCATGCGGCCGTCCTTGGGATTGACGGCGAATTGAATGTTCGAGCCGCCGGTATCGACGCCGATTTCGCGAATGATCCGCACCGAGGCGTCGCGCATGATCTGATATTCCTTATCGGTGAGCGTCTGCGCCGGCGCCACCGTGATCGAGTCGCCGGTATGCACGCCCATGGCATCGAAATTTTCGATGACGCAGACGATCACGACATTGTCCTTGTGATCGCGCATCACCTCCAACTCGAATTCCTTCCAACCGAGCACCGACTCTTCGATCAACACTTCATGAACCGGCGAAATGCTCAGGCCGGCTTGCACGACGTCTTTGAACTCCGCGGCATTGTGGGCGAAATTGCCGCCGCTGCCGCCCAGCGTGCGCGACGCGCGAATGATCACCGGAAAAGCCAGGCGCTTGTGAATGCGCATGGCGTCCTTCATGCTGCGGGCATAACCGCTGCGCGGCAGGTCGAGGCCGATGCGGCGCATGGCCTCTTTGAACAGATCGCGATCCTCGGCCTTTTTGATCGACTCCAGTTTGGCGCCGATCATTTCGACGCCATAGGTTTCCAAGATGCCCTTCTCGGCGAGATCGATGGCGAGATTGAGCGCGGTCTGACCGCCCAGGGTCGGCAGGAGCGCATCCGGCCGTTCTTTGGCGATAATTTTTTCGACGATATCGGTGGTGATCGGTTCGATATAAGTCCGGTCGGCGAAGTCTGGATCGGTCATGATCGTCGCCGGATTGGAGTTGACCAGAATCACCCGGTAGCCTTCTTCCTTGAGCGCTTTTAGCGCCTGGGTGCCGGAATAATCGAACTCGCAGGCTTGGCCGATGATGATCGGCCCGGCGCCGATGAGCAGAACGGATTTGATATCGGTGCGTTTGGGCATGGATGCTAGGAGCCTCGGTGCTGCGCCATCAGGTCGGTAAAGCGTTTGAACAAATAGTTTGCGTCATGGGGGCCGGGCGAGGACTCGGGATGATACTGCACGGAAAAGATCGGCAGTTCGCGATGGGCCAACCCTTCCACCGTATGGTCATTCAAGTTCACATGGGTCAACTGGCTGGCACCCTGGAGTGAATCGGCGTCCACCGCGAAGCCGTGATTCTGCGCAGTAATCTCGACTTTGCCCGTGGTCAGATCCATCACCGGCTGGTTGCCGCCATGATGGCCGAACTTAAGTTTGTAGGTCTTGCCGCCCAGGGCCAAACCCAATATTTGATGCCCCAGACAGATACCGAAGATCGGTTTCTTGCCGATAAGCTGTTGGACGTTTTCTTTCGCATAGGGAACCGCGTCGGGATCGCCCGGGCCGTTGGAAAGAAAAATTCCATCCGGCCGCAGCGCCAGCACCTCGCTCGCCGGCATGGTCGCCGGCACCACGCGCACTTGGCAGCCCGACTCGGCGAGATTGCGCAGGATGTTGTATTTGATGCCATAGTCATAGGCGACGACAAAATATTTTGGCGCGGTGAAACTGCCCTTGCGGCTGCGCTTCGCGGCGCTGCTGCCATCGCGCCGCTTGTAGCCGCCCACGAGTTGCCACATGCCTTCATGCCAATCGTAAGGCTCGCGGCAGGTGACATTTTTCACCAGATCCTGGCCGACCATGCCTGGTGAAGCTTTGGCTTTGGCGGCCACCTCTTCAGCACTTAGCGCTCCTGTCGAGATCACTCCGTCTTGCGTGCCATGATCGCGCAGGTGGCGCACCAGCGCGCGGGTATCGATGCCGTAGATGCCGACGATTCCATTGGCCTGCATATATTCATGCAGCGGCTGACTGGCGCGCCAGTTGCTTGGCTGACTGCTGTAGTCTTTCACAATGAAACCGCGCATGAACGGCCGGCGCGACTCGACGTCTTCAAGATTGACCCCGACGTTACCGATCTGTGGATAGGTCATCGCCACCAACTGGCCTTCATAAGACGGGTCGGTGAGAATCTCCTGGTAGCCGGTCATGCTGGTGTTGAAAACCACTTCGCCGACAACGTCGCCTTCGGCGCCGAAGCCTACACCGGTAAAAACTTTTCCGTCCGCTAATGCTAAAATCGCTTTCATGAAATTATCGATTCGCCGCCTTGTCCCGGCTGGAGGTGGATGCTGTCTGCGCGCTGACCGCGGGACTCATAATTGAGTAGATGACCACCCGGTCGGCCGCCTCGCGATCTTCGCCGCGCAAGCGCACGCGCACGCGGTCATTGTCCGAGCTCGGAATATTTTTGCCGACGTAATTAGGTTTCACCGGCACCTCGCGGTGGCCGCGGTCGACGAGCACGGCTAAGCGCACCGATTGGGGCCGGCCCGAGCGAAAAATAATGCTCAACGCGCTTTTCACCGTGCGGCCGGTATAAATCACGTCGTCGACGAGAACGACTTCGCGATCTTTCAGACTGGGCGGTCCGAGATCGGGATCGCTGGGCCCGATGCGCCGGAGTTCATCGCCGGAGCCGTAGATTTCGATCTCGCCCAGCTCCGGCCTGCGTTTGCGCTGTGCTTCGATGGCATTGGCGATGCGTTGGGCCAGCAGCGAGCCAACACTGCGCACGCCGAGAATCAACAACCGGTCGGGGTCGCGGCAGTCGCGCAATATCTGCTGGCTCATCTCGGCAAGCGCAGTCTCGATCTCAGTCTCGGACATGAGTACCCGCTGCGGGCTGCTTCGGGTCGGCTCGTACCCCAACTCTTCGGCTTCCTTGATCGAGTCGAACAATGCCAGCTCGCCCTTGTCCCGCCATTCGCGCACGGTCTCGCCGAGCGTGGCGTCGAAGGACGCATAGCGCTTGGCTTTGACATTGCCGACATAGCTAACTCTGAAACGATGATCGCAGTAGTCGCAGCCGAGGATCAGCGCGTCGCTATGATCGGCGAAATAGATCCGAAAGCGCCGCTCCGTCGAGACCGCCTCATTCACCGTAATGCAGTTGGCATTGTGGCACTTGGCGCCAATAGGTTCTGGGTTACGATAGGAACGCTTGGCCTTATTCGCCTCGGGCTGCTGCGCTCGATTGCGCCGGAACAGAAATTCGAGCAGCGCCATGCGTACCGGTACGCCGTAAGCGGCCTGTTTGAAATAGATGCCGCGCCGGTCCTTGTCGAGCTCCGGCGACAGCTCATCGACCCGCGGCAGCGGATGCATCACCACGGTATTCTGAAAACGCTTTTCCCGGAGAAACTCCGGACCGATGGTCGGATAATTGCCGTTGGCGCTGCCCTCTTTCATCCGCTCTTTCTGTTTGCGGGTCATGTAAAAAGCGTCATAGCTCAGGCCGATCGCCATGGTGCTCAGTTGGGTTTGGATGACCTTGTCCACCTGGGTATAAAGCGCCAACTGATGGGGCTGCTTCGGTGTTAAATATAAAGCGTCGGTTTCGGTGACGACGGAATTCAAATCCCCCGACGCCACCGGCGCGAAGGCGTAATCGTACTCGCGCTCCAAACGCTCGATCACATACTGCGGCAGCTCCATGCCGTTGGCCGCCAGCGTGACCACGTTAGCGCCGAAGCGCGCCAGCCCATAGACCAGAGAATGAATCGTTCGGCCGTTCTTGAGATCGCCGCAGACGACGACCGTCAAGCCTTTGAGATCGCCCTTCTCCTTGCGCAAGGTATAAAGATCGCACAGCGTCTGGGTCGGATGCTCGTGACCGCCGTCGCCGGCGTTGATCACCGGCACATCGGCATGCTCGGCCATCGCCTGCGGCGCGCCGTCCCAATGATGGCGCACGACCAAAACATCGGCGTAGCTCGACACCACCTTGGCCGTGTCGGCCACGGTCTCGCCTTTGGCCGTCGACGAAGCCTTCATGTCCGAGCAGGAGATCACCGAGCCGCCGAGCCGCTGCATGGCCGATTCGAATGACAGCCGGGTGCGCGTGCTCGGTTCATAGAACAACGTCGCCATGATCTGCCCGGCGCCGACCCTGTCGGCGCGCAGCGTGTCGGCGCCGTCGGCCAGCGCAAAGATCTCCTCGATCTCATCGTTGGTCAGGTCGGCAATGGAAATCAGGCTGCGCATTGCAATTTTCTTCCAGGGCTACTCGTCAACCGTCGATACCGTCGCGCCAATGTTGGATTTGTCGTCATTTCGACCGCAAAGAGAAATCTTTCTATATCCCTCGCATTTGCTCGGGATGACAGGCACCAGCCCGTCGCCTTTGCGGCCAATCTTATATGCGGCTATTCAGTCCGGGATCTCCCCTGCCAATTGGTCGAAATTACTTGATCCGCGCCGTCGGACTCATCGAGCAATACGTTAACCCGCTGGCCATCGCCAACTTCAATATTCTTGCCGACGATATCGGCGCGAATCGGCAGCTCGCGGGCGCCGCGATCGATCAGTGCCGCCACCAGGATTCGCGTCGGCTGTCCCAAACGCTCCACCGCCTCCATCGCCGCGCGAATCGTCCGACCGCGGTAAATCACATCGTCGACCAACACCACCGTCCGGTCGTCCACCGCGACCGGCGCCTCGAACGCCCCTACCGCCGGCAACGGCTCGCCCTGCGACTTGTCATCGCGATACGGCGTAACGTCGATCACCCCCACCGCCGGACAGACCTTGGCGATCTCCTCGATCTTACGCGCAATCCGGCGCGCCAAATGCACCCCGCGCGAACGGATGCCGATCAAAGCCAGCCCCGCCGGGCTGCCGGCTTTCTCGACGACCTCATGGGCCATCCGGCTGACCATCCGGCCGATGTCGTCCCGTTCGAGTAAAATTTTCTTCTCTTCAGCCATAAAAAAAGACCCGCCCGGCATCACCGAGTGGGTCTTTGAGGGAATAAAAATTGAATTTGCTACCGGTCATTTTGTCCTTTGCCGACCTCGCAGGATCGGATTAAAAGGTATGAGTTTTTCTAGCTTGCGCCCGGCCGAATGTCAACGCAGAGCGGATAAAATTTCCGACGAGCACGCCGGCCCGGCAACTTTTTGCTCCCTTCTCATCGGGAACGACTCTGTAACACTGATCTTCTCCTACCCCTCCGGTACGAACGGCTGATACACCCGCCGCGAGACGAGCCTTCAGTAAATTATCCCGTGAACTGATGCGCTCGGTGGATTCGGGCCGACCAGGATCACCCTCGATCCAATCCCAACCCATCGTCTTAAGCTGTTCGCAGAACGATTTTTCGACGAGGTCGTATTCCCACTCGATTTTCATGGCGCGAACCCGGCGCAAGTCATGCCGCAAGTTTGTCGCAAGATCTGTCGCGAGTTTGGCGGAAGTTCTCATAACAGCCTGTATTCGAGCAAGTTTGTCGCGCCGCTGGCGGCGACGAGGCGCGCTTTCACCAAACTTTGGAGATCCCGTTGAAGGCTTCGCCGGTGGGCTTCCGGGCAGAGCGACTCATACTCTTGGATCGTCATCTTGCCGTGCTCCAAAAGGAACTGCAGGGCAGACTTCTGGCGCGCGTTGAGACGATGCTTCGAAGCCACGACGTCAGCCTTGATCACCCGCTCGCCTCGCTCTTTTACCTCGTCCATCTGCGTTGCCAGTCCTTCGACGAAGTAGTCGAGCCAACCAGTCAGGTCCATCCCCTGCTCGCGAACACCCTGAATAGCGGCATAGAAAACCGGACGGTCGCGGTCGTAGTATTCGCTGATTGAGAACAGCCGCTTAAAGTCGTAACCCGCTCGATACAAACAAAGCGTTGAGAGCAAGCGCGAAGTGCGCCCGTTACCGTCCACGAATGGGTGAATGTGCACGAGCTGAAATTGCGCGATGCCGCTCGCGAGAACGGGATGGATTTCCGTGGGCGCGTTGAGCCATACGACCAGCTCCGCCATCAGCGGCACCACGTCCAATGGCGGTGGTGGCGTGTAAATGATCTCGCGGGTGCGGGAGTTGGCGACGTAGTTCTGCGAGTGCCGGTATTCGCCCGGATGGGCTGCGCCGCCGCGGACGCCGACAACCAGCCGGCGATGAATCTCACGAATCAATCCTTCGGTGATCGGTCCGCCGTCGTTCAGATAACCGCTGACGAATTCGAACGCGTCGCGATAGTTCAAAAGCTCGCGCGCGTCGTCCGGATCGGCCTCCGGCACCATCTGTCCCGCAAACAAGCGCGCCGCCTGCTCCAGCGTCAAATGCGTGCCCTCGATGTGTGTGGTGTGGTGCGCCTCCAGCAACAGCGCCCGCGAACGCATCGTCGCGAGCCAATCTTCTGACAGCTTCGCCGCGTCGAGAAATCCGCGCGCCCGCTCGATCCGCGTCAACCCCGCCGTCGCACGGTTGCTGATACGAAACGAAGGCTGAAACCCGCCAGGATTTTTCATCCCGTCACCTTGATCCATTCGGGTACGCGCACGGGGCCGGTGAGAAGGTCGTTCATGAGGCTGGATTTAATCGACGTTGGTTTCTTACGAATTTTTTCCTCAGTTTCAATTTCTTTATTCATGAGCGCAGAAGAGCAAATTTTCGTTACTCTACTGGAATCACCGGCGAACTGGCAAGGGTTCCTAAAAACCCCGCCCGTTCAAATCGTTCAAGTCGTTCAACCGCTTCGCTTCCTTCAAAACGTTAACCGATTTAACGTCGCGTAGTAGCGTTCTTTGTTCTCTTCGATAAGCCGCTCCAAGCTGACGTAGCGGTCAACCTCAAAACCTGAGTGATAGCTCTGGAGGAGCAGGAGCAGCCTGGAGTCGCGGCCATTGCCGTGACGAAGCGGGTGAACGGTCCCTACCGTACGAAAAACCATCCCTCGGAGTTAATGATCAAGGGAGGCCTTTGGCCCTTAAAGCAACTCTAGAATTTCCGAAATTACACCGCCGCGATGAATATTTAACCGTGCAACTGTCACCGGCAGCTTGAACCTTCTTGGCCCGGCACTACCGGGGTTGATGAATAAGATTCCATCCCGCTCGACGACACTCGGCTTATGCGAATGGCCGCTGATAACGGCATGAATTCTGGCGGCATTAGGATCGCCTTCAAGCTCGTTGACGTCGTGGATCACATGAAGCTTCAGCCCGTTAACTCGCAAGTTCAGC
>JBGTCC010000429.1:0-5337 GCA_041749055.1 Thermodesulfobacteriota bacterium
AACGTATAAACGGCTAAGCGGTTGCGCAGTTCAGCATCGCTCGGGATCTGGCCAATAATAAATTCCGGCCGCCGTTCAGCGATCGGCGCCCAAGGCTTGGCGCTGTAGTGGCCAGGTAACGAGATCGCCAGCACCGGAATGCCCAACGATGCAATATGCTGGGCGACGCCGACGCGCGCCTCCTTCGGGTCGGTTTTGCTCAGATCCGGATAGGTTTCAGGACCATCCGGAGTGAAAATAAATTCATACTCGTTGGCCGCGCCGCCGTGAATCATCACCACGGCGGTGTCGGGAATCGATACTTTGGCCGGGGTAAATAGCCGGCCATGAATATCCCATTTAAACATCTCGCCGGGTTTTTCCGGATTGGCATAACGCTCAATGGTCTCTTGCACTTCTTTCACACGGACGGCTGTGCGGGGAAACGGATCGGGGAAGCTTTTGTAGTCGTCGAACGACATGTAGTAGATAAAATCATCTTTCAATCCGGCGCCGGTTTTCAGCGCCGCCACCACTTGGTTCATTGCATCCATGGCATTTTGGCTCATCTGCGCTCCTATTCGATTGAGATCTGCTTTGCTTCAACATATGTGGAGACAACAGTGGAATGTCAACCGCGCGCGCTTTTCAACCGATGGCTCAAGACGTGATCCTTCACTTCGTTCAGGACGCCACACTCAGTAGATGTCATGTTGAGCGCAGCGAAACATCGCGCCTTGTGAATCTTGCGACCGCTTGATGGAGCGGTCAATTGCCGGTATGAATCTGGGATTACAAATCAGGAGGCAGGCAGATGGCAGAAGCAGTCAACCGTCCATCCTATCAATCGGTCGACAGCAAGGTCGAAATCATGGACACGCCCTACGATCGCTGGATCGCGTCCCAGGGTATCGATATCGTGCGCGGCTTTTTTGTCGAGGATTTATACACGACCCCGCTCAAATGGTGGGATCGCATCGGCGGCAACGGCGTCTGCATCATGCTCGATGGCGCCGGCTATATGGACGACGCTTATGTCATCGGCATCCCGCCGGGGAAGAGCCTCAACCCACAACGCCATATTTACGAGGCGCTGGTCTATGTGCTCGCGGGCCGCGGCGCGACGACGGTGTGGCAGGACAATGGCGCCAAGCAGACTTTCGAGTGGCAAGCCGGCAGCTTGTTCGCCCTGCCGCTCAACGCCTGGTATCAGCATTTCAACGGCCAGGGCGACCAGGAAGCCCGGCTGTTGTCGGTAACCACGGCGCCGCTGATCTTCAATCTATTCCGCAGCGCGGACTTCGTCACCAACTGCCCTTATTCATTCACCGAAAGGTTCAAGGGCGAGGAGGGTTTCTTCACCGGTGGCGGCAAGCTCTACAGCGACCGGGTGGTCGAGACCAACTTCGTCGCCGACGTGGTCAATATCGAGCCGGTGGAGTGGAGCGAGCGCGGCAAGGGCAACGCCACGATCTTCTTCGAAATGTCCGAGAGCATGATGGGCTCCCATGTGTCGCGTTTCCCGGTTGGCCTTTACAAGAAAGCCCATCGCCATGGCCCCGGTGCCCATGTATTCGTCCTCACCGGCAAGGGGTATTCGCTGCTCTGGCCCGAGGGCAAAGAGATGACCCGGGTGGACTGGAAGCGCGGATCGATTGTCGTGCCGCCGGAGGGCTGGTTCCACCAGCATTTTAATTCCGGCGCCGAGCCGTCGCGCTATCTAGCCCTCAAGATCCTCAGCCGCAAGTACAAATTGCAGCCCGGTAAGATCCAGTCCGACGTGCCCCTGGCCTACGGCGGCTGGCAGATTGAGTATGAGGAAGAAGACCCGATCATTCGCAAAATTTTCGAGGAGGAATGCGCCAAGTCGGGAGCCCAGGTGCGGATGCCGAAGTTCGAGAAGCCCGCCAATTGACAAGCGGCAGGGTCTTTCTTAATAATACCTAGTAGTTAGTTGTTTTCTGAAGGAGACAAGTATGCTGAAACTGATCGGAATGACCGAAGGGCACTACGAATGCCGATCCCTCGATGAAACACTGCCGATCTTTACCGAGTTGCTGGCCGCCGAAGTGATCGAGCGCACGGCGAAGCAGGCGGTGGTCAAGCATCCCAACACCGCTTGGAAGCTGGTGATTCACGAAGGCGGGCCGGATTCGAAGAACAAGCCGCACACCAATCACTACGGCTTTCGCGTCAGCAGCCCGAAAGAGATTCCCATTGCGCACCAATATATTTCCGACCACAAAGCTCAGTACAAGATCAAGAGTGTGACGCCGCCCCACGAAGCGCACTTTGCTTATTCGATTTATTTCAAAGAACCGGGCGGTAACGATCTGGAACTGGAGTACTACAATCCGGCGGCGATCAAACAGGGCCGGCGCATCGCCGCGCCGCACTGGACCACGCCGCTGCCGGAAGAAAAGTTCCCGGGTAAAGGCTATGTGCCCCAGGCGATGACCCATGGGACACTCAATTGCGACGACAAAGACGTGAGCGATCAGTTTCTCGCCAACGTACTGGGCTTGGACATCATCGGCGGCGGCCGCACATCGACCTATATCAGCGTGCCGAACATGGGGCCGTGGTACGTGGTGGTCCTGCCGACGACGCACCGCGACTATTTGTCCGAGGCCAACCGTTTCACCCTGCAAGTCGCCAGCCCCGAAGAAGTCGAGGACGCGCATAAAGATTTCTCGAAAAACGGCAAGCAGTTGGGCATCCACGATGTTCGTGAACTGGAAACCAACGGGCGCGCCCATTTCCTCTTGAGCGATATCAATAAAAATTGGTGGGAGATTACGTCGTAGACATTTGTTCGATCTTGATCAACGCCGTTAGCAGCGCTGCTGTTAGCGGCGTTGCTGTTTCTGGCGACCAACCCCGTCAGGGCCGGTTCAGAAACCAAACATTCGACTGATTTCCTTGACAGTCGCCGCAATCACCGGATATACGCCAATCAAGCAAGGAGGTTTTATGTACAGTGGTCCGGTGATCGATGCCGACGGGCATGTCTTGGAGAAAGAAAAATATATCCGCAAGTATCTCGAAAAGCCCTGGGATAAGCGCTCGACGGCGCTGCGCACGCGCGATCAACCTTGGGATGCCAATCTGTTCGATAGTTTCGAGATGGCGGTGCGCTGGGAAGACTTGTCGCCCAAGCAGCAGATCGACGAGTGGCATGCGGCGATGGATCGCGAGGGCATGGAATACGCGATCTGTTTTCCGACCGGGTCGGGAAACGTCTCGAAGCTCCAAGAGTTGGATTTTGCCCTGGCGATCGCGCGCGCTTCCAACACGCAGTTCGCCAAGGAGTTCAACGCCCATTCGAACCGGGTCAGCTGCGTCGGCGTGCTGCCGCTGCGCGATCCTAAAGCGGCGGCTGTGGAGATGCGCCGGGCTGTGACCGAATTGGGACTGAAGGGTTTCGAAATTCTGCCGATGGGGCTGCCGATGGCGTTGGGCAGTACGTTTTACGATCCGGTTTACGCCGAGGCGGAAAAGCTCGGCGCGGTCATCGGTATCCATGGATCGCGCAGCAACTCCCATGAACTGGGGGCCGATAAGTTATCGACCTTCGCCGAAGTGCATTCCTACGCATTTACCGTCGGCCTGTTGCTGCAGTTTACTCATGTCGTCTGCCAGGGTGTGCCGATTCGTTTCCCCAATTTGAAATTGGCCTTCTTGGAGATCGGCGCCACTTGGCTGCCGTATTATTTGGACCGATTGGACGAGCACTGGGAAAAACGCGCCAAGCAGGAGATGCCGCTGCTTAAAGAAAAACCCAGTGATGTCGTGCGCAAGTCGAAGATGTGGTTCAGCCTCGAATCCGGTGAGTCGCTGTTGCCGGAGGCGGTCAATTACCTCGGCGCCGAACATTTTCTTTACGCCTCGGACATTCCCCACTGGGACAACGAGTTCCCTGGCAATTTGCACGGTTTGCGCAATCATCCGCGCCTTAGCGATGCCGACAAAGAAAAAATTCTCTACAGCAATGCCAAAAAGCTGTTCAACTTGTAACGGCCATCGCCGGTATCGTGATTAGGAGATGAAGATTCCCGCGTTTCTAGCCATCCTCTGGTTAATCGCCAGCTTGATTATGCCTGGGGCCTCCAGGGCGGCGGATAAAATTGTCGCGCTTTACTCGGCCCACGCGGTGCCCTATTCGATGCCCTGGGTCGCCGAAGAGCTCGGGTTATTCAAGAAGCAGGATATCGAATTCGACTTCGTCTATATTCCTTCATCGGCAACCGCCACCGCGGCGATTCTCGGCGGCAATGTGGAAATTGGGCTCTTGGGCGGCGTCGGTATCGTCAATGCCTTCATTAGCGGCGCGACGGACTTGGCTTTCATCGGCAGCATCAAGAACATCATGACGCAGAGCATTTTGGCCAAGCCGGAAATTACCAGGCTTGAACAGTTGCGCGGCAAGCGCATCGGCGTCACACGCATCGGCAGCAATACCCATTACTTCACGGTCCAAGCCTTTCGCCGTGCTGGCATGAATACGGAGAAGGACATCACGTTTTTTCAAACCGGCGGTGAAGCCGAGACCGTCGGCGCGCTGATGTCGGGGCGGATCGATGCCGCGACGTTGTTGCCGCCGAGCGACGGCAGGGCGCTGGCGCTGGGTTTTCGCTATGTGGTTTTCGGTCCGGACATCGCTATTCCTTACGCTGCCTCGACCATCGCGACGCGGCGCTCGCTCATGGCCAAGCGCGGCCCTGCGATCGGCCGTTTCATGCGCGCTATGGCCGAAGCCTCAAGAGCGATGCACCGCGATAAAGAATTGGTCTTCCGGGTGATGGAGAAAAAACTGCGGATCAAGGATCGCGCGGTGTTGGAAGCCAGTTACGCCATCGAAATGAAAGTCATGGAACCGCGGCTGGAAATGAAAGCGCCGGCGCTCCAGCCGATGATCGAAGAAGTCGCCCGCGCCAACCCGCGCGCCCATGAGATCAAGCCCCAGGACATGATGGACCGGCGCTATTTGGCGGAGATGGAAGGCAGCGGATTTTTTGCTCAGCTTTGGGGAAAATAATTTGCCAGTGCTATTTCGGATTTATCTCACCAGGACGAGCATAGCGCGGCAGAGCCGCAACCAAAAGTAAGATTCGAAATCAGATCATTACCCGCATAGGGCGCCAAGAACGCAAAATTCGAAAAGGACAGCTCACCACGAAGGACACGAAGAGCACGAAGAAAGAGACTTAACTTTAGAACCTTCGTGTCCTACTTGCCTCCTTCGAAAATACATGTGAGGGGATGATATGCACAACGAAGAGCCTCCGGGGCTCCGTCATACCCGCGAAAGCGGGTATCGTGCGCCCGTGAGGGCGCTACATCAGCACGGTGAAAGTC
>JBGTCC010000430.1:0-2344 GCA_041749055.1 Thermodesulfobacteriota bacterium
GCACGACGTAAGAAAAAATGCCGTTCCCAACGTTCCAGTCGTTCCAGTAGTTCCAATCGTTGCCGGAGGTTCCAGCGTTAAAATGTTCGTGCTATTCAAATCTTATTTCGGCATCTTGAACGTTTGCAACAACTGGAACGGTTGGAACGCGACGAGCGCAGCGAGGAGATCGAATGTTAGACGGTGTCGTCCGCTTTCCGCCTGAGTTCGCCGCGCGTTACCGCGCTCTGGGCTATTGGGAGGATCGCTCGCTGCGCGATACTTTCGATGAACTTTTCGCCCGCCACGCCGATCGCATCGCCATTATCGACCGGGATCAGGCCGTCACCTACCGGCAAATCGACCAACGCTCGACGCGGCTCGCGCTCAACCTCCTCGACGCAGGGCTCGCGCCGCTCGACCGCGTGGTCGTGCAGCTGCCCAACGTCGTCGAATTCGTTTATCTCTATTGCGCTTTGCAAAAGATCGGCGCCATTCCGATCATGGCTCTGCCGACCCACCGATTTCGCGAGATGAGCCAGTTCATCGAGCTCTCCGGCGCCGTCGCCTGCGCCACGCCGGACCGGACCAAAGACTTCGACTACCGCGAACTCGTGCGGCGCATTCGACCGGAGAGCAAGTCCCTGCGCTTTGGCATCGTTTTGGGGGATGCGCCAGAGGGTTATTTATCTCTGACCACGCTCATCGAGCGGCCCAGCAAGCGCTCGCCCGGCGAGTTGCGTGAGATCGCCATCGATCCCGAAGATCCGGCGCTCTTCCAACTCTCCGGCGGCACCACCGGCATTCCCAAGTTAATTCCACGCACGCACAACGATTATGTTTACAATTCGAAAATGGCCGCCGCCGTGACGGGGGTCGGACCCGAGCGGGTGATGTTGAGCGTGCTGCCGCTGGCGCACAATCTGCCCCTCGCCTGTCCCGGTATCCAAGGATATTTCTTGCACGGCGCCAAGGTGGTTCTGGCCAACTCGACCCGCAGCGAGGATATCTTCGCGTTGATCGCGCGCCACCGCGTGAGTCACATGGCCGTCGTGCCCGCGCTGTTGATCCGTTTGATCAATGATCCGGCAATCGCGAAATACGATCTTTCTTCCATGCGCGTCGTCCAGAGCGGCGGCCAGCGGCTCCAACCGCAAGTGCGCCGGCGGACTAAAGAGTTGATTCCCAGCGTCTTCGTGCAGGAAAATTTCGGCATGGCCGAAGGCATGCTGATGTTCATCCGTGCCGACGATCCCGAGGATGTGAGGCTTGAAACGGTCGGCCGGCCGGTAAGCCCTGACGACGAAGTGCGGCTAGTTGACGACGACGATAATCAAGTGGCGCCGGGGGAAGTCGGCGAGCTGCTCGCCCGTGGGCCTTATACGCTGCGCGGCTACTTCGGCGTGCCCGAGTACAACGCCAGAGCGTTTAGCTCCGACGGTTTTTACCGCTCCGGCGATCTCATGCGCCGCCATCCCTCCGGCAACTATATGGTGGAAGGACGAAAAAAAGATCTGATCAACCGCGGCGGCGAAAAAATCAGCGCCGAGGAAATTGAAAATTTAATTCTCACTCACTCAGCCGTGCAAAACGTCGCCTGTGTGCCAATGCCCGATGCCGTGCTCGGCGAGCGCATGTGCGCCTATGTGATCCTGCGCGCCGGCCGCGCTCTGACCTTACCGGAACTCGTCACCTTCCTCATGAACGCGGAAATCGCCAAGCACAAGTTGCCGGAACGGTTGGAGATCGTCGAAGAATTTCCGCTCTCGCCATTCGGCAAGGTGTCGAAAAAGGATTTGACCGAGAGAATCGCGCAAAAGCTGACAGAAGACGCCAAGATCTGACTAAGCGAGTCCGTCAATTGTAACCGTGATCATTTTCCGGCGATATCTTCATTCCACTCAGTGAGGTGAAATTCCAATACTATTGAATTTTTCCTTGCCGATTGATTGCTTGACGATATGCTTCGGGCAGTGCCAATATGAGACAGGCCATAGGAGAGTTCTGCCATGACAGTGACTGATCGGATCGAAATTAATCCCAAAGTATCGTTGGGCAAACCCGTTATTAGGGGCACGCGCATTCCTGTTGAGTTGGTCCTTCGTAAACTCAGTGACGGCGCCAGCGAAGCTGACCTGCTCGATGCCTATCCTCGGCTGACCCGGGAGGACATTCAAGCGGCCATCGGCTACGCAGCCGACACATTGGCTCACGAGGAGACGGTATTATTAGAACCGCTTCGAAAGCGCTCGAAACGGTGATCGATGCGCTTTCTGGCTGATGAGAGCTGTGATTTTACCGTAGTTCGGGCTCTTCGCGCTGCTGGACACGATGTGGTAGCGGTCGCAGAGATCTCGCCGCGCGC
>JBGTCC010000431.1:0-2255 GCA_041749055.1 Thermodesulfobacteriota bacterium
TATCAAGTTTTGGATCGACTCCGTAAGAAATCCCAGTGAGCGATTACCGGCTCGTTGCCGCGCCTGAGGCGGATAGCGATATCGAGTCGGCCTTCGAATGGTACGAGAAAGAACAAGCCGACAGCAATCACCGAAGCAGTAGGAGAGACTCCAATGACGAGCAGAATGGTTCCCTTGCTACTGGCGACGATTTTTTTGTCCAGTGTCCCGGCAGCCCAAGCGCAACAGCCAGGGAACATGCCGCGAATCGGATTTGTTCAGCGACGACTGCCACCCACCCCAACGAATCCAGATCCGCTCGCCGAGGCGTTGCGGCAAGGCCTTAAGGATTTCGGTTACATTGATGGGAGAAATATCCAAATCGAACACCGCTTCGGCAAGGGGCGGGAAGAGCGTCTTCCAGCGCTAATTGCCGAACTGGTGCAACTCAAGGTGGATGTCATGATCGTCTCCGGTTTCCCAGCGGTACGCGCGGCGAAGCAAGCGACGCAATCGATCCCCATCGTCATGGTGACTACGGCGGATCCCGTCGCGTCCGGACTGGTGAATAGCCTGGCACGACCAGGTGGAAAAATAACCGGAGTCACAAGACTTACTCGTGAATTAAGCGGGAAGCGATTGGAACTTCTAAAAGAGGGAGTTCCTTCGTTATCGCGGGTGGGGCTCTTGACCGTTCTGCAGAACAGACCGGAATACGAATCTGTGGCGCGAGGGCTAAAATTAACAATCGTACCTATGGAGATCAGCGGTCCAAAACCTGATCTTGAAGGAGCAATTCAAACTGCGGCACGAGCAGGCGTAAATGGGCTAGTGACAATTCGCGATGCGGTCACCGCAAGCTACATGAAACAGATTGCGGACCTCGCGATAAAAACCGGCATCCCGTCAATGAACGAAGATAGTTTATACGTAGAAGCCGGTGGCTTGATGTCCTATGCAACCAACGATGCGGCTCAATTCCGCCGCGCCGCTTACTACGTGGATAGAATACTGAAGGGAACCAAGCCCGCGGACTTGCCGGTCGAACAGCCGATGAAATTTGAGTTCGTCGTGAATCTTAAAACCGCCAAACAAATCGGTCTGACGATACCTCCGAACGTATTGGTGCGGGCGGATCGGGTGATTCGATAGGCGTAAGCAATGAGGCTTGGCCAGGCGATCAGGACTCTTAGATTATCAGAGCGGGTAAATCGGCAACCGCAGCGCGCGGGCGGCGGCGATCATGCGGTCGTCGTAGCTTGCCAGGGCAACGTTTTGTCCTTGTTTGTGGAGAAAATCGATCGCCGCCAAATGGAGAACGTCGAGAGTTCTGACGGAAATCGGAAACGGCTCCAGGGCGCGGGTCAATACGGGCGGGGCGAGTTCGACCAAGGCGACCCGCCCCAGCAGCGAGCGCACTTCGTCGGCGTGCGAACGGCCGAGTTTGCGCGCGTTGATACGCGTCCAGATCTCGTATTCAAGGAGCCGACTGGAGAGCAAGTGCTCGTCCCAAAGACTTTCCGGCGGCGAGCGATCTTCGGCGAGGAGATGCGCTAACGCTTTGCTATCCAAAAACTAACACCAACATGTTTGTCATAGCCTCTCGCCAAGGCGCAAAGACGCCAAGTTCGGAATCGTTGTCATTTCGACCAGAGGGAGAAATCTCTCTGATACGTCGATTTCTTTCAGGATGCCGGGCACCCGGCACCTTTGCGAGTTTAGCGCCTTTGCGAGAGATATTCCGAGTTTCGAGCGCGGCTGTTCGCCGACAGCGAACCTCTTTCCCCCGCGAAGTCTGGGGATAAGCGTGTATAGCTGTGCAGTGCAATTGACCCATTACAGTCCGGTTACGGTCGCGCTGGTGGATCCGGTCGCAAGCAAGGGCGTTTTGGCTTGCCAATAGTGCAGCGTAGCGCATCACAGGTTTGCGAGCGGTGGATTTGAGTCATGAAAAGGGTTTTCATCGCGGCCAGGGTCAGATACTTATTAGACAATTCAAATCCTCGGGGTGAGCCTTGCTGCACAACCACCGATCCCATATACCAAGCCGCTAACTCCGAAAGCCTGAGCGCAAGATGAGCTTTAGAGACTGGCCAATCATTAGCTACTTCGCCGGGCGCGGCCGCGGCCGGCTGATGCGCGATTACTTCTTGATCTCGGTGCTGCTGGTCGGAAGCGGGCTGATCACCAGCGGCGCCATCGAGATTTATTATCGCTATCTCGAAAGCCAAGAGACCCTGGCGCTATTGCAGCGCGAGGTCGCCGCCGGCGCGGCG
>JBGTCC010000432.1:0-3020 GCA_041749055.1 Thermodesulfobacteriota bacterium
GTTGGCTCGGGAAGGTTGTTCGGCAAGGGCTGGCTCCATGGCACGCAGAACCGGTTGAACTTTCTCCCTGAGCAGCACACCGATTTCATCTTCGCGGTGTTTTCCGAAGAGTGGGGCTTTGTCGGTTGCGCCGCGCTTTTGCTACTGTTCGTGATCATGGTCGCATACTGTCTGCGCATAGTGCAGCGGGCCAAGGACCGTTTCGGCGCACTGTTGGTGTTCGGCATGCTGTCGATCATTTTCTGGCATGTGGCGATCAACATTTCGATGGTCACCGGGCTACTGCCGGTGGTCGGCGTGCCGTTGCCGCTGGTGAGCTATGGTGGCTCCGCCTTAGCGTCGATGATGTTCGCCATCGGCGTGATCATCAACGTCAGTATGCGGCGCTACGTGTTCTGAAGAATGGATCGATTGGTGCAGTACCGGAGTGCTGGAGCGGTGGGCAGATACCGACCACCACTCCAGCCGTTTTCAATTCAGCTGAGGCGCTTACTGTAACGCTTTATCTATGGCGGCGACCAATTTTGCCTTTGGCACCGCGCCGACGATCTGTTCTTTGACCGCGCCGCCTTTTAAAATAATCAAATTCGGAATGCCGCGGATGCCATATTTGGCGGCGGTGGCGGGATGGTCGTCGACGTTGAGTTTGGCGACTTTCAACTTGCCGTCGTATTCGCCGGCGATTTCTTCGACCATGGGCGCGATCGCTTTGCACGGACCGCACCAGGGCGCCCAGAAGTCGACCAGCACCGGCACGGTGGATTTGAGCACTTCAGTTTCAAAATTATTATCGCCCACTTCGGTAATTTTCCCCACTATTGCCTCCTTAAAGACTCAGAAAAAATTTAACTAACGTGCGCACGCCAAAGCCGGTGCCGCCTTTGGGACCGAGCAGACTGTCGCTATCGGCAAAGGCGGGGCCGGCGATGTCCAGATGGGCCCAGGCGGTGTCGCCGACGAACTCCTGCAGGATCAGCGCCGCGGTGATGGCGCCGCCATGGGCGCCGCCGATGTTTTTCATGTCGGCGACACTGCTCTTGATCAGCTCTTTATATTCTTTCACCAGCGGTAGTTGCCAGAGTTTTTCACCGGCTTCCTGGCCGCTCCGCAGCAGACTATCGGCCAACGGCTGGTGGTTGCTGAAGAGGCCGCCAACTTGCGTGCCGAGAGCGGTCATGCAGGCGCCGGTTAGCGTGGCGAGATTGATCATGTAGTCGGGCTTTTGCTGGGCCGCTAGGGCGAGCGCGTCGGCAAGAATCAAACGGCCCTCGGCGTCGGTATTCAACACTTCGATGGTCTTGCCGTTCATATAACGAATGACATCGCCGGGCTTCTGCGCATTCTGGCCCGGCAGATTGTCGGTGCTTGGCACGTAGCCGGTGACCTCGATATCGAGGCCCAACTTGGGCAGGCAACTCATGGTGGCGATTACCGCGGCGCCGCCGGCCATGTCGAGCTTCATGGTCTCCATCGATTTCGACGGCTTGAGCGACAGGCCGCCGGAGTCGAAGGTGATGCCTTTGCCGATCAGCGCGACGCGCTTGCGCGCTTTGCCGGCGGGCCGGTAGCGGATAAGAATGAAGCGCGGCTCTTCCAAGCTGCCGCGATTGACCGCCAGCAGGCCGGCCAACTTCATCGACTCGATCTTTTTCTTATTCCACACTTGCACCGATAGGCCGCGGCCTTGGCAGGCGCGCTGGGCTTGGGCGCCGAGAAACTTAGCCGTCGCCACCGACGGCGGTTCGTTGACCAAATCCCGCGCCAGGAAAACTCCGGGCACGGTGGTTTGCGCGGTATCTACCGATTTCTGCAGCGCGCTGGTTTTCTTTAGACCGGAACCAAACAAGGTCAAGCAATTCAGTGCCGTAGCGGACTTGCCGTTGGATCGATATTGGTTGAACTGATAACCGGCCAGTGCGGCGCCTTCGACAATGGCGCCGGCGCTGCTTTCGAGATTTTTTCCCGCCGCCAAGAACACGGCGAATTCGCCGGCACCGATGGCGCCGGCTTCTTTGCGTGCCTTGGCGCCGGCCTTGCGCCATGCATCGCCATCGGATTCGCCAGCACCGATACCGACCAGCAACAAATACGCTGCCGGCAGCACGCCCGCGGTCGGATGCAGCAAAACGCTGCCTTCGGTGCCGGTGAAATTACTTTTGCTCATGCGCGCGCGCAGCTGGCCTTTGAGACGACGGTCGAGGGCGCGGAGCGCCGGGTCGTCGAGCTGCTGGTCGCGCACGGGGATGACGACCAAGTCGGACTTGATGCGGTCGGCGGTGGTATCGCGAAAACGGATCTCCATCATGGCGCCTTCGATCAATCCTTACGCCGGATCAAATTCATGAACTCGGCGCGGGTTTCCTGGCGGGTCCGAAAGGCACCGAGCAAGCTGCTGGTGATGACGTAGGAGTTCTGCTTCTCGACGCCGCGCATGCGCATGCACAGATGTTCGGCTTCGAGCACCACGGCAACGCCTAGGGCGTCGAGTTTTTCCATGATTGTCGTGGCGATCTGGTTGGTCATGCGCTCTTGGACTTGCAAGCGAGCCGCGTAAATGTCGACTAGCCTGGCGAGTTTCGAGATGCCGACAATTTTATGATGCGGAATGTAGGCGACATGGGCTTTGCCGATGAACGGCAACATATGGTGTTCGCACAATGAGTAAAAATCGATGTCGCGCTGGACGATCATTTCCGAGTAATCTTCGGTAAACAGCGCATCGTTGATCACCTTCTCCGGGTCCATGTCATAACCGCGGGTCAAAAAGGCCAGTGCCTCAGCGACGCGCTGCGGCGTTTTAAGCAGCCCTTCACGCTCGGGATCTTCGCCGATGGCTTTGAGAATTTGCCGAATCTGTTCTTCCATGTTTGCTCCGCGGTAGGCGGGACTAATTGACCTAGAGTAAAGTCTTAAAAAGCTAACATTTAGCCTGTGACGGGTCAAACAAACGAGCTGTTAGAGCCGCTGCAGCAGCCAGGTGGGCGTGAAACGGAGCACGTAGGCATTCAAAAAAGTCATGT